>LUZN01000055.1 GCA_001603665.1 Bacteroidales bacterium Bact_22 | reverse complement strand
CTCTTGATAATCAATAAGTTGACGTTTCTTTGTGAACTAGGCGGGAGTCGAACCCACAACCGCCTGATCCGTAGTCAGGGACTCTATCCAATTGAGCTACTAGTCCATTGCGATTTGCGCTGCAAAAATACGACTTTTTTTAATACGCGCAACAAAAATCTTTAAAAAAATTTTCAATATATATTTGTTGGAGATTTATCCATTTCGCTTCGCTTCAGTCGAAATGACGTATTGTATATTTCAACTAAAAAAGACGGCCGAATGACCGTCTTTTTTGTGGGGGAGGGTGGACTCGAACCACCGAACTCATCCGAGGACAGATTTACAGNNTACGGAAAATTCCGCAATCGGCAACATTTTTTATCAAAATTTTGAAAAATTTTATAATGATTTAAAAATCAATAGATTACAGAGCACTGTCGCAGCGACGACGCATGGAAACAGCCGACCGCCTTGCCTTCAGGATATATGTTTGTGCGCACATTATAAGGCGTTCCCATCATCGGATTAGTGCCAGCACTGGTAGCTATTTCGTAGATATAATGGGCATAATCGCGAGGAATCGACCACAAATCCATGGTGACAGTGTCGCCTCTATGAACAACTTCCAGACTATCTTTCTGATTCAAGCCGTAGATTGGAAATTCGCCTGCAAGCATTACCATTAAATCACCATTGAAATAAATGCCCGCGAATCCATACGTCTCGAAAAGCTCACATTTCGTGAGGGTATCGCCACCGACTAGTTCGTTGTTAATCCTAACTCTTGCCATGTAATATGTGTTTGTATCTGTTGTCCAGAAATACGGATAAACACCAAGATAATCAGGTACTTCCAATGCATTAAACACATAAGGCTTCACTCTAATCGAATCGATACAATCGACATTGATATTCATCTTTGAATCGGCGTAGAAATGCTGACTTCCATCTTCATTAGTAAAATCGATGGAGAGATGATAGCTATGATTAGTCTGACCGGCGAACTCGTTTACCGACTGGTAATAACCAGGTTTTTCAGTCTCTTCGAACCACATCGTATCGGCGTCGTCAAGAACATAAACCACAGCATCGGAAATCATCTCGGGAGCACCTCCGTAGAAATCCTCAGTGTAGCTCAAGATGACCTCATGATGCTTGTATTCATCTGTAATTGAGCCGCTTACGCCCACGAGACGCTCACCTTCCTGCACGTCGATGGTCATCCTTTCGGTGCAGGCTGTGAGACATATAATTGCTGATAATATGATGAGTATCTTTTTCATTTTCTAAAATTTGAAATTGTATGATATTGAAGGAATTATTGAGAAAAGATACATCTTTTCAGTCTTGATGCCGTTGTCGTCGTCGGGCGTAAACACCACTGCCCAGGTGTTGTGACGGCCGTAGACGTTGTAGATTGAAGCGTTCCATTCGCCTTGCCAACGTTCGTGATCCTTGCCTTTCCATGTCAGCGACACGTCGAGACGATGGTAATCGGGATAGCGGCTCTGGTTACGGTAACCGTTGTAGATGGCGTAAGTCGAGCCGTGGTCGGTAAACTTGCCGTAAGGATAGGTAACAGGCTGTCCGGTGTTGTAGATCCAGTTGGCCGAGACGTTGAAGCGGTCGTTGAACTCGTAGTTCAGCACTATGCTGATGCAGTGCGGACGGTCGTAAGGCGAGCGGTATTCCTCGTCGTGACTGATGCCTTTGACGGTGCGGAATGAGCGGCTGTAAGTGTATGACACCCAGCCTGTTAGCTTGCCAAAATTCTTTCTTACTATGAATTCTGCGCCATACGAACGACCTTTACCTACGCGCACCTCACCGTCGATAAGCACATTGCCGTAAAACGACGCATCGTCTTTAAAATCAATGACATCGGTTAGGTGTTTGTAGAAAATCTCACCAGAAGTCTCGATGTCGTTGCCACGGAAGTTACGGAAGTAACCGATAGCAAACTGGTCGCATTTCTGCGGCTTGATGTTCGGACTTGTAGGGAACCACACGTCGAACGGCAGTCCGCCCGTGGCGTTGTTGGCGATCTGTGCATACTGAACAGTCCTTGAGTATGAAGCCTTTACCGATGAGGTAGGAGTGAGGCGGTACATCGCTGCGAGACGCGGCTCGAGGTTGACTTCAGTGTTGAAAATCTCGCCTTCAGCGTAGTTTATCGAGTCGTAGAACTCATAATTGTCGTTGAAGAGATAAAGCGTTTCTTTTCCGATGTTCTGATACATCGAGAGACGCAGACCGTATCTTATTGAAAAGAAAGGACTTAGGTTATGCTCATGTCCGTAATATATAGCCGATTCAATAGCTTTGCGATACACTTTTTCGTCGGTATCGACGCCGATATATTGCGCCACTACACCGGTACGATCGTCGAGTTCGCCTTGGCTGTAACGATGGAAGGTCGAGGTGATTCCGAACTTCGCAGTGATGTTGTCGTTCATCAGCCAGGTAAAATCGTATTTACCAGTAAAATCGTTGATTCCGGCTCTGATTGTGAAGTCGAAAGGCTTCATCGTCACATCGACATTGTATCTGTAACGCGTGTAGTTGAAGGTCATATTCGACGTCAGCTTGTCGTTGAAGATATGGTTCCAACGCGCGGTAGCAGTGGTGTTTCCGTAGCCGATGCTCATCATGTTGACAACGCCGATCTTGTCGTAGCCGTTGTAAGCCGAGAGGTAGAGTCGGTTGTTTTTATTGAAGACATGCGTAATCTTGCCGTTAAGGTCGTAGAAATACAGACGTGTGTCTTTGAGTTTATTAATGAAATAAGGGGTCAGCAGTCCGCCGTAGGTCACACGACCGGCGAGCATGACAGCCGTCTGCTGGTGGTTGAAAGGCATGTTCACCATCAGTCGGCTTGTGAGGATGCCGACGCCTCCGGTCATGGTGAAGCGATCAGGAATCTCGTCGATGGTTTTCACGTCGAGCACTGATGACAGACGGCTGTCATAGCTAGCCGGTATATCGCCCTTGTAGAGCGTAGCATCTTTCACCACGTCGTTGTTAAATACCGAGAAGAATCCCAGGAAATGCGAGGCATTGTAGACAGGAGCGTCGTCCAAGGTGATGAGGTTTTGGTCGGGCGATCCGCCGCGCACGCTGAATCCCGACGAGCCTTCCGAGGCTGCCTGAACGCCAGGTAGCAGCTGTATCGCCTTGATGACATCGACTTCGCCCATCAGTGCCGGGATTTTACGGATCTTAACCATCTCCAGCTTCTGCACGCTCATGGCGAGCTCGCGCACGTTAGCATCTTTCTTCTGACTAGTGATGACCACGTTGTCGAGCATCTGCGCCTCGGCTTTCATGCTGATATTCAATCGTTTCCGTGAGTTGTCGATAACGACAACCTGTTCGATGGTGGTATAGCCGAGATAAGAAAAACGAATCTTATATTTTCCTGGAGCAATCTGGAAATCGTAGTAGCCGTTGTAGTTAGTGACGGTTCCTTTCTGAAGCGAGTCGTTGTAGATGGCTGCCCCGACGAGCATCTCACCGCTGTCGGCATCACGAATAACGCCGTAAATACCTGTCTGCGCAACGATTTCGAGCGTCGCGAAGAGAACAAGCACCAGAATACTAACGACTTTTTTCATATAAATTTTTCAATTTGCAAAGGTATCATTTTTTTTGTAATTTTGCGAAAAAAATTTGGCAATGAAATACAATTTCGACGAGATAATCAACCGTGCTGGCACCGAGAGCGTGAAATATGACTTGAGAGACAAGATTTTCGGCAATCCCGATGTGATTCCGATGTGGGTGGCCGACATGGACTTCCGTACTCCTGATTTCATCAGAAATGCTGTGATAGAGCGCGCTAAATACGACGTTTACGGCTACACCTTCCGTGAAGACGAATATTTTGAGGCTATAGCGAAGTGGATCCGCCGCCGTCATGGCTGGGACGTGAAGAAGGAATGGATGACGTATACGCCTGGCGTTGTCGCCGCTTTCAACATGGCCGTGATGGGCTTGACGAATGAAGGCGACGAGGTCATCATACAGCCACCGGTCTATCCGCCGTTTTTCCATGCCGTGGAGAGTCATAACAGAAAGTTGGTTCAGAATCCGCTTATCGATACTGAAGACGGCTTCGTGATGGATTATGATTTGCTGGAAAAGCAAGCCAAGACAGCTAAGATGCTGATTCTCAGCAATCCTCACAATCCTGTTGGCCGTTGTTGGAGTCGTGAAGAGCTTCAGAAATTAGGTGATATTTGTTTGAGAAATAATATCATTGTCTTCTCCGATGAGATTCATTGCGATTTGGTGCTGCCTGGCTATAAACATGTGCCTTTTGCCAGTGTTTCCAAGGAGTTTGAGCAAAATTGCATCACGGCTCATGCGGCGAGTAAGACATTTAACCTTGCAGGAATGGCTACTTCTACAATTATCATTGCCAATGATGATTTGCGCAAGAAGTATGTCGATTTTGTTGACAGTACGGAGATAAATCTTGGAAATATCTTTGGTAAGGTTGCAACCAAAACGGCTATGGAGCAAGGGGAGGAGTGGCTGCAACAGTTGCTTCAATATATAAAAGGTAATATTGATTACGTGGTTGATTTCATTCATAAAAATATGCCAAAAGTTCGTGTTCACAAGGCTCAGGCAACATATATGCTTTGGCTTGATTTTTCGGCATACGGATATGATAATCAGACACTTAACCATAAGATGATTTTCGAAGCCGGCTTGGGTTTGAATAACGGAAAGGAGTTTGGAAAGCAAGGCGAGCAGTGCTTGAGAATCAATCTGGCGTGTCCGCGAAGTGTTGTTGAGACTGCTATTGAGAAAATGAAAAAGGCCTTCTGACGAAGACCTTTTTTTGTGACCTGGCTGGGGCTCGAACCCAGGACCCCCACATTAAAAGTGTGATGCTCTACCTGCTGAGCTACCAAGTCGGTTGAACTGTAGCGTTCAATTTGCGACTGCAAAAATACTACATTTTTCGTTACCTACAACAAAAATTTTCAAAAAAATTTATTCGAGGATTCCCTTACTCTGACGTGTGATAAGTATCTCATTTTCAGTGCAATCCACGATTGTACTCTCTTTGTTTTCGCCAGGTCCGCCATCGATGATGATGTCGACACGGTCTTTATAGCGCTCATTTATCTCCTCAGGATCGGTCAAAAAGCCTGAAATTTCGTCTTCATCGAGGATTGAAGTGGTCATTATCGGGCAGCCTAATTCCTTGACGATATTGGTGATAATCGGCTGATCTGGGATACGGATACCGATGGTCTTGCGCTTGCTTTGGAATATCTTAGGGATGTTGTTGTTTGCCTCGAGGATGAATGTAAAAGCACCCGGGAGGTTACGTTTCATAAGCTTAAATGTCTCATTATTTATCGGCTTTGTAAACTCCGAAAGTTGACTTAAGTCGTTGAAAATAAATGAGAAAACCGCTTTTTCCTTCCTGATTCCCTTGATCTGTGCGATACGTTCGAAAGCCTTGTTGCTCTTCACGCTGCAGCCGATGCCGTATATTGTGTCGGTGGGAAAAATGATAACCCCGTCGTCGTTAAGGCAATCAAGAATCATCTTGATGTGACGCGGGTTCGGGTTATCAGGATGGACTTTTAGAAACATATTGTGATCCGGTTGGGATTCGAACCCAAGACCCACAGCTTAGAAGGCTGTTGCTCTATCCAGCTGAGCTACCAGACCATTGCTTTCGCGCTGCAAAATTACGAATTTTTTATGAAATACAACGAAAAATACAAAAATAATTTTGTATTTCGTAATAATTTGTGTGTCAATAAGTTAAACTTATTTCTTGGAAGTAGGCGGCTGCGGCTTCGACTTTTTGACGTTGATTACGCTGCCCATGAAGTCCATCTCGTTTGTCTCGACCACGGCGACGTATGCCTCGTTGTCATTCGGCATCTCAATAAAACCGTAGCATTTTGAACGTTTCGTCTCGTGATCCATGATGACCTTACACGACGAAACGGTGCCAAAACGCTCGAAGAGATGGCGCACGTCATCTACAGTCGTCCTTGGGGATAACTTGGCTATAAAAATCTTCATAATGAAAAAATTTGTTTATAAAAATTCTAAGTGGTTAAATATCAGCGGCAAAGATATATAATCTTTTTGTTAAAAGCAAATTTTTTCACAAAAATTTTCAATTATTTCGCAACTTCCATTATTTTGTTGATTATTTCGGTGTTATCCATGATGCCTGAGAATCTCTCAGCGCATGGTCCGTATGAGAACACCGGGACGAACACAGCCGAGTGACTTCCTGTGGTCCACTTGAAGTCGGTGCGTGTGTATTTGCCTTCAGGATCAACGATTGTGAGACCGCCAGTTTCATGGTCGGCAGTGACGACGACAAGGGTGTTTCCGTCTTTTTCGGCGAAGTCGAGGGCCACGTTGACAGCCTTGTTGAAGTCGATCATTTCTTCGACTAAAGTTGTCGAGTCGTTATCGTGACAGGCGAAGTCGATCTGCGAACCTTCGACCATGAGGAAGAATCCGTTTTCGTTGTCGAGCATCTCGAGAGCCTTGGCGGTAGCTTTTGGCAGGAAATCGCCGCGCTCCGGGGCTTTCACCATATGTTTCTCGCATGTAAGCACCATGGTTCTGGCGTTGTTATCTTCGATTTGTTCGAGTGATTCGTAGATATTCCAGCCTTTATCCCACATTTTGCCGAGGAGATCGAGGCTGTCTTTACGTTCGGTAAAGTATTTCCTTCCGCCACCGAAAAGCACGTCAAGGCCTTCTTTTTCAGATATTTCGAGCGCTATGCCGGCATTGTCCTTACGCGTTACGTTATGTGCGATGAAGTCGGCAGGGGTGGCGTGAGTTACCGTGCAGGTCACCACAACGCCAGTCTTCTTGCCTTGTTCGGCGAAGATTTCAAGCATGCTTGGCATCGGGATGCTGTCGGCGTTCAATCCGACGTTGCCATTGTTTGACTTTGTGCCGTTGGCGATGGCTGAGCCGCCTGCTGCCGAGTCGGTGATCTCGTTTGATGCTGATTTTGTTATTGAAAAGCCCGAATACGGGAAACGTTCGAATGAAGTCTGTTCGTCGCTTGTGAGCAGGAGTGAGTAAACCTGTGCCGGACCCATTCCGTCGCCTATCATCACAATGACATTTTTGGCTGTTTTTGGAGCCTGATTTTCGTTATTTGAGCAGCTAAATGTTGAAAATAAAGCTGTTACGACGATTAAAACTGATAAAAATCTGCGTGTTTTCATAGTAAAAATATTTTTGCAAATATAATAAAATTCTGATAATCAACAACAAAATAAGGATTAAAAAATTTTTTCAAAAAATGTTTGGTTGTATTAAAAATTGTTGTATTTTTGCACCCTGTTAAGCCACAAAACATGGAGAGGTGGGTGAGTGGCTGAAACCAACAGTTTGCTAAACTGTCGTAGCCCCTAAGGCTACCGGGGGTTCGAATCCCCCCTTCTCCGCCGGAAATATCGGGGCATAGCGCAGTCCGGCTAGCGCACCTGCTTTGGGAGCAGGGGGTCGCAGGTTCGAATCCTGCTACCCCGACACAAAAAAAGAGAGGGTGTCATCGACATCCTCTCTTTTATTTCAGTTTGTTACCTTATCACGATTTTCTGTGTTTTGATTTCCGGACCGATTAAACGGAAGATATAAACGCCCGTTGCAGGAACGCAGAGTGTTTCCATTCCTGAAATCGTGGTTGTCATCACTGAGCGTCCAGTGATGTCGAAGATCTGTAATTCGCCTTCGCCGTTGACGATGATATCGTTGCCATTCTGATATGCAAAGACGTCGTTATCGCTATTGACATCGCTGAATACAATCATGAATCTCTCAGATCTATCAGCAGATGAGCCGATGAAGGTGTAACGTGGGTTGACACTCAGGTCGATTTCTCGGCCTGCCAGCATATCGATGAGATAGATGCCATTGAGATTGATTTCTTCACCTTCGAAGCTGATGGTGTAGGTGCCAGTTTCTGTTGTCTCGAAATTCAATGGGATGTTAACTTGACGGTTTGAGAATGCTATCGCGTATTCATTTCCATTTTGTGGGATATAGATATTGGCATTCTGTGTACCGAAGTAGAACTTGCCTAACTCAGATCCTTCGTTAAAGCTCACGATGGCTTTATCCAACATGGCATTGCCGCGCGTGCCGGCTTGGTTCAACGCGATCTGCAGACTGCCGTTGTGGCCTTGACTTTGCGTCGGGGCTTCTTCGCTGAAGATTACGTCGCCAATTGTCTCGGCTTCAACCAGAATGCCAGTGCATGGTGCGATAGGACTTGTGCTGAAAGCTGAAACGGCCTCAATACCAGTAAGGTCTTCATTCATCTTATAAAATGAGCGGTTGGCGTAAACATTGTAGGTGAATGGGTTGCCTATGAGGTTCCAGCCTGCACTAACGCCCACTGATTCGCTTGCCGCATAAGGTTTGAGGGCTCCGGTGAAACTGAGGGTTGTCAGCTCACTGTTGGCGTAGAGGTAACCTCTGCCGTTTGTGAGGTTAAAGCCTGGCGCAGCATTGCCGGTATGTTCTTTGTAGTTCTCCCATATCGTGGTTGTCGGGTTGAGACGATACAAGTCGTAGTCGTTTTCAACCATGCTGCCTGCTGGCATGTAGTCGTCAGTGATAGGAGAGGATATGAAATACCAGCCGTTGCTAAGTAATGCACCTTGATTTTGGATTATAGTGTAGGCACTGATGTTCTTCTCCACTGTGGCATTCACCGCGCTGTTGCTGACGAGCTGACCGCCCTCGGCAATAGTGAGGTTGCCGCCGTAGAGATCGATGTTGTTGGCATTGACGGTGTAGCCGCTCGGGACGGTGGTGTTAGCCATTATGACCACGTCACTGCCATCAGCAGGTACCGCATTGCCGTTCCAGTTCGCGTCCACATCCCAGTTACCCTCGGTTAGGAAGACATAATCTTTATTGTAATCAGTGAAAGTAAATGTATCATTAGCTGTTGCACCATCTACTCTGACCACATCACCTGGATTGAAACTCCTTGCTGTGAATGTTGCAATATTATCTGTTACACTAACAGTTTCAATTTCTGTATTGTTTACAAAAAGAGTCAATGTGCTGCCATCGTTGGTGTAACACTTTATCACTCTGTTAGTTGACTTTTTATAATCCTTACCACAAATGTGTACAAATTTGTCGGTCTGATTCCACCAAGCCTTGTAAAGATAGAAAGGATCCTTCTTTGTCTTGTGGTCTCTCTCAACAAGACCCTTGTTGTTCAAATACTTGAGTTCATTGTTATCAAACACCGTTTCTCCGCCATCAAAACATACCTTATAACCTTCCGTTCTGCTCGATACTGCTATATCAAATAATTGCCATTGTGATGTGAATAATAGTTCAGGGAAATTCTTAATGGAAGCAATGTATCCTTCATGCAACCACATCTGGTATTCAATATCGTGTCTTGGGTTGTTACCCGTTGTGGTGGTTGATTGCGGATTATCGGAATGACAATGTTGAGTGCCGCCACATCCATATTCAGAGAGTGCCAATGGTTTATTCAAATTAGTAATGATATTTTGCTTACGAGCATTCAATTGGCCTGTTGGATCGTTTGTGGTTGGGTAAATGTACCAACCAACATACAGGTTGCATCCAAACCAATCCATGTCAGGATTTCCGAATGTAGAGCTCGGATTTGAATAACTATGAGATACGACATAACCTACCCAACGTTCAGGATCAATACTCTTAATATATGTTCTATATGCTTCAAGTCTTGTCTTGGCAATTGAAGCATCATCAGTTGTTGCCTCATTGAAAAGCCCCCAAAACATAATACAAGGATGATTGTAATGTTGTCTTACCATATCTTCATATTGGATATAAAGATGGTCATAATAATCCTGTGGTAATGTGTTTTGGAACTTGTTTACACAAGGAACTTCAGTTTGGACGATAATTCCAAGTCTGTCGCACCAGTCATAAACTTCTTTAGGATGTGGGTAGTGTGCAAGACGAATGAAGTTGCATCCAAGTTCTTGGATGATGGCAAAGTCATTAGCTATATCCGAGTCGGTAAGAGCATTTGCCTTTCCTTCCAAATCGTGGTGCATACAGACACCTCTTAATGAATAAGGTTGTCCATTAAGTATGAAACCGGTGGAAGTGTTATAAGCATAAAATCTCAAACCATAAGGTCTTTCATATCTGTGATAGAGCTCGTTATCCTTATATATTTCAAGTTTTATGTTGTAGAGGTGCGGGTCTGTCGTTCCATTCCAAAGGTGCGGATTCTGAATAGTTGTTGTGAATGACTGTTCATTACCCGTACTATTTTGTGTGTCGGTCCAGTTATATGTTCCGTCGCTTATTGTACAAACAACAGATGCCCCAACCGGTATCTTTGTCTTCACAGTAACTGTTGCTGAAGAGTTAGACACATCTGTCGCAGTGACGTGGAAACCGTCATATCCATAATCCATTGACGGCATTACCGGACTTGTCAATAACTTAGCTTTTCCGAGAGTCGCATTGAAATTGAAGTCACCGGCTGCAGGAGCCAGAGTATTTCTCGTCGTGTTGTTCAATATGACTTTGATTCTATTTGTCCCCACATGCACATAATTGCTTATGTCAACAAAGAATGCGTTGTAACCTCCCCAGTGAGTGGTCACAAACTCATCATCAACATAGATGTCAGCTGACTGGTCGGCATGCTGGAACCATAAATATGTAGGATTCAGCGAATATAAATTGATTGTCGTTTCGAATGTAAAGTTACCTTTGGAATAATTTGACGAATGTCCATCTATTCCATTAACTGAATATGGCAATGTTACTTGAGTACCACCATACGTCCAAGAATCCAATGATCTATTAGACTCGTCAAACGGATTGTCATATTTCTCAAATGTAATAATTACAGTATAGCTTGTATGATCGTCTTTAGATGAATATGCTTCAACAGTGGTATCTGAATTAAAGGCTATTGGAGAGGTATACAACGAGAAGTCGCCGGTTTGATTCAATCTATAGTATATCAATGCACCTTCTGTAGCACAAGTCATTGTAATATATTCACCGTCACAGCTGATGGCAGGTGCAGCAATAAGGTCCCATCCTGTTGGAATACCTGATGTACCGGTAACAGAAGACCAGGATGCGTTTTCATCCTTTATAAAGACACCTGTTGCTGCAACACCAAGGGTTGTTTCTGCATTTTTCTTTCCGACCCATTTATCCAGATTTGTATTATTGATTCCGCTTGTTGCCAAACACTTTATGTAATTAAGATTTGAGCATCCCACAAACATATGTCCATAACATTTGGAAACCAAATTTGTTGCCAACAAATCGGGAGCTTTTGTAATAGCACAACATTCAAACATATACCAATAACACTCTGTCGCCAGTGTTGTTGCCGGTAATGCGGGAGCGTTTCTCAATGTTTCGCACAAACTAAACATTGCGCGATAACAATCAGCAGTTAATGTTAATGCTGGAAGAATCAAGTTCTCTGCTGACACTGCCTTGGACTGTTTGAATAAAGAACAGAAGTTATACGTGCCTTCCATTGTTGTTTGACCAACAAAGTTGTCGCCATAGATAAGACTCATTATATTGCCAGAGATAATGAATGATGCTGTACCGCCATCAAATCCGGAATAGTTACTCTTATCCGTTGCATAAGTTTGATTGTTTCCTTTAAATTCTACAACATCTTCGGCATTTACATTTATTGTAACTTCACTTCCAGCTATTATTGATGTCCATGAACCACCATTGATTCTGTAAAAGATTTCTTTTGCCACAGACCCGATGGAGTTCCAAGCAATTGTTCCACTAGTGAGAACATTGAATGTGAGATAATTATGTGAGTAATCATCGCCTTGGATATATTTTGTCGCCACGTCTGAAATAAGATAGCCTGGATGAGTGGCGATGGCCTTCACTATAGTGCCGGAGGATACAGTGAACGGTGCGCTGTATGAAGCACTGGATGTGGTAGGATTACTGCCGTCGGTAGTGTAGTAAATTCCCGTGGCCCCAGTGCAAGTTATGGTAACCTCAGAAGTGCTGTTGTCGTAGCTAATGGTTGGCTTGTAATACGTCGGCACGTTGTAGATGCTCACATCGGAACAATCTGAGCCGAGATAAGCAATAGCCTTGATGACCGTTGCATCACCCAATAAAAATGGCGAAGAGTATTCTGTGCTGGTATTGTCCGGAGTATCGCCGTTGGTGGTGTAGTATATCGTGGCACCAGCGGTGGTAGTGCTTAACGAGATAGTGCCGTCGTAGTTGTTAGTAATTGTTGGTGCTTCAACAATATAGAATTCAGTTTCCTCAAACAGCCAGTGGGCATAGTTGATGTTTTGCCCCCTGTCGTTGTAGATACTGATTTTCATATCGTTGTCAAGGGGATTGCCATATGTTTTCTGTGGGCTCAAGCTGGCGCTTTTGTTGTAATAATAGCTTATTTCCAATTTGGGCATAATCGCATAAGCGCTATATGCTTCGCCTTTGGCTTTCAACACCATGAATTGGAATCTGTTTTCGGTGTCGCCAGTTTCGGTCCCATCATGATTATAAAGTCGCAATGAATTTTCTTGCGCAGATCCGTCTGCTGTTCCGATAAACTTCAAATACTTGCCTGTAATGGCATTCACGATATAATAATACTTGAGATTTGGAATGGTATTGTCTGAATCAGCTTCCACAAAATACCATACCTTTTTGTTGTCGTCAATATTAGAAACAGTGGCGTATGGGTCCGAATCATTATCAATTGACATATAATATGCGAATCCATCTGTAGTGGCATTATGAATATTGTAGTAATGATATTCTTCGCTGGTTGTATTTATGAAAGGATGTGCCCACGTCACAGATTCCTTTGCCACAAAATTCCATTTGGAGTTTGCATCAGGGGAACCACTATAATCACTGCTTTTAAGGTATCTGTCGTAGGGGACGTTACCGCTTTTTTTGTTTACCCAATAATTACCATTTCCGTTCTTCGGATACAGAACCCATTCTCCTGCGCTGCCACCGATAGAAAACTTAAAGGCATCTCCTCCGGAACCAAAACTTGCTATCTTAATTGTGTTTTCATTTCCAAGTGTTCCATCATGTTTAAGATAATACCCGGTATTATGGTTGACGATATAGTAGTATTGGGTGTTATTTTCACTCCCGGCATCCATAAAATACCATAATGCTTTCAAATTGGGCATATTGGTGGTGGATACGTTAGAATTATTGGTGTGTGGAATAGCATAAAATCCCGCGGCTCCATTGGATTCGATCCAATAGAGCGTCTCGGTATGATTGGTAACATCATCCTGAGTAGTTAAGGTAAATTGCGCCTTCGCCGTCAGAATAGAGGTCATCATCATGACCATCAAAGCGGTGCAGCGTAAAAATCTAAAAAAGGTATTCATGTTAAAAATTTTTAAAAAATTACACTTTATTCCAAGTAAGTATAGCCGTAAAGTCCAGATCTGTAGTTAGATAAGAATTCCTTACCTTCTTCAACGGTGATCTTGCCGGCTTTCACGCAGCTCGTGACCCATGACTCAACGGTACGGACGAGCTTCTTTGGACTATATTGGACGTATTCCAAAACCTCTGCAACTGTCTCACCGTCAATGAGTTGGTCGATGTAATAACCTTTTTCATCTACGCTGACATGCACGGCATTGGTGTCACCGAAGAGGTTATGCATGTCACCTAAGATTTCCTGATAAGCACCTACGAGGAACACACCTATATAATATGGCTCGTTCTTTGTCAACGAATGCACCGGAAGGTTATGCGACAGGCTATGACCTGTGACGTATGTCGTCATCTTGCCGTCGGAGTCGCAGGTGATGTCCTGCAGAGTAGCTTGACGGTCAGGATATTCGTTCAGACGATGGATAGGCATGACCGGGAACACCTGGTCGATGGCCCATGCGTCAGGGAGTGACTGGAACATTGAGAAGTTGCAGAAATATTTATCAGCCAGCAGCTTCGGCAATGCGAGGAGTTCATCAGGAACACGTTTCTGCTGTGATGCTAACTGGTTGATTTCTAATGCTACAGACCAGAATATACGTTCAATCTTTGCGCGTGTCTTGAGGTCGAGAAGACCCATGTTGAACAGGTCGAGGGCTTCCTCACGTATCTCCTGCGCGTCGTGCCATGTCTCGAGCATTGACGACTGCTTGCTGGTGAGGTTATCCCAAGTCTCGTATAGGTCGTGGATCAACTCGTGGTCGTCGTCTTCGACCTTTTCCGCCTCATCATCCCATGTAGGAAGCGAAGCCGTCTCAAGGACTTCCATGATCAACACTGAGTGATGCGCTGTGAGCGCGCGTCCCGACTCGTTGATGATGTTAGGATGTGCAAGATCGTTCTTGTCGCAGGCGTCGACGATGCTAAAGATAGCGTCGTTGACGTATTCCTGAATGGTATAGTTGACCGAGCTTGCGCTGTTGGCTGAGTGTGTGCCGTCGTAGTCGACACCCAGACCGCCGCCAACGTCAACAAATTCAACGTTAAAGCCCATCTTATGAAGCTGGACATAGAACTGTGCGGCTTCCTTAAGGGCGATCTTTATGCTTCTGATCTTCGTAACCTGGCTGCCGATGTGATAATGCACCAGCTTGAGGCACTCCATCATGTTATTTTTCTCAAGATATTCAAGAGCTTCGAGGAGTTCTGATGATGAAAGACCGAACTTAGAGGCGTCGCCGCCTGAGTCTTCCCATTTGCCTGCTCCTGAGCTTGCCAACTTGATGCGGATTCCAATCTTTGGAGTCACTTTCAGCTGTTTCGACAGCTTAGCGATGAGACGGAGCTCGTTCATCTTCTCGACGACGATGATGATGGTGCGGCCCATCTTCTGAGCTAAGAGCGCTAACTCAATGAAACTCTCGTCTTTGTAGCCGTTACAGATGATAAGAGACTCACTATCGGTGTTGGATGCGATGATTGCATGAAGCTCAGGTTTTGAGCCGGCTTCCAGACCGATGTTGAATTTCTTACCGTGGCTCACGATCTCTTCGACCACAGGGCGCATCTGGTTGACTTTAATAGGGAAGACGATGAAGTTTTTGCCTTTGAAGTCATATTCTTTGGCAGCCTGCTTGAAGCAGGAATCGATCTTCTCGATACGTGTGTCGATGATGTCAGGGAAACGAATCAGCATAGGAGCCGACACGTCACGGAGCTGCAGCTCGTCGACAAGTTCACGAAGGTCAACAGAGGCACAGCCTTCGCGCGGAGTCACCACCACGTTGCCTTTCTCATTGATAGAGAAATACTTAATGCCCCAGTTATTGATGTTGTAGAGCTCAGCTGAGTCCTCAACACGCCATTTTCTCATACTTCTTCCCATTTTCTTAAGATTTTGAGCTGCAAATATATACAATATATTAATAGGTATTACAATTTTTTAATTTTCTAAACTTTTAAACTCTTAAACTTATAAACTTTTGTATTTTTGCAAAAAAATACAACAATGATACTGCTTTGTGACTGTGGCTCGACAAAGGCCGAATGGGTGCTGTTCGATGGCGCCAAGGTGGAGAAGAGATTCATTACCGACGGCTTTAACCCGAATTTTAGCGACAATAATATCATGAACGATATCGTCAAGCAATCATTGACAAATGTTGTTGATTATCATGATGTTAGCGAAGTGTATTTTTATGGCTCGGGATGTGGTATCGCAGCAAATCAGGTGAAAGTGAAGCTTATTTTCAGCAATTTTTATCCGCTTTCAAAAGTTGAGGTCTATCCTGACACTTTAGCGGCTTGTCATGCTTTGTTTGCCGATAAACCGGGAATTGCCTGCATCTTGGGAACTGGTTCAAATGCTTGTGTTTACGACGGCTCAGCCATAACGGATAGCGTGGCTTCACTGGGATTTATGATTGGCGACGAGGGTAGTGGCTGCCATATCGGGAAGCGGATTGTTCACGATTATTTTTTGGGAATAATGCCTGATGATTTAAGGACGAAATTTGATGCAAAATATCATCTCGACAGAGAGGCGTTTCTGAAAAAAGTGTATCAAGGCGAGCAGCCGTCGAGATTTCTCGCGGAGTTTGCAAAATTTGCAAGTGAAAATATAGATAATCAATATGTTGTGAAGGCAGTAGGTGAGTGCTTTGATGCTTTTGTCAACTCGTCATTTCGACCGACCGTAGGGAGCGGAGAAATCTCAAACAAATTTACAAACATTGGTTTTGTGGGTTCAGTTGCTTATATTTTTAAAGATATTTTGGTGAAATGTCTTGAAAAGCATAACATCAAATGCGAGAAAATACTGAAGAATCCGATGGAAGGACTGATTGAGTATTACAAAGATCAGAACGCGATGGAGAGTTTGATTTTGTAAGCGAAATTGTCGGCGATTTTATCGTAGGAATAAGGTCCATAGCGATAGTAGGTGCCAAAGCCTAATTTTGACGTACTGATTTTCAAGATGTTATCAATAACGATGCCGCTTTCGTAGAAGCCGTCGCTCATGAACGGCTCGCCCCATCCGAGGTTGGTGGCGACGATAAATTCAGGGTTGAACCACTTGGTTTTGAATAACTTACCGAAATTATGCGTAAAGAACAGCAAGGCGAATTTGTCGCAGATGAATTCGTTTACTTGCATTGTGGCGAAACTTTCGGGCGCATATAAGGCGAATCCGTGGTTGCTTGCGTAGATATCGAAGTTTTCGAAAAGAGGGGCGTCGCCTAAGGCGTATCCAGCTTGAATCACGATGGTGGTTTTTCCGATGTAACGCGTTAACCATGAATAAGTTAGCTGCGCTTGAATCTTGTCGTAGTTATACGGACAATCGAGCACGTTTTGCAGACCTTTTTGATAGGAGAGCCAGATGACAGGCTTGCCTTGCTCAACAGTACTTAGACCTTTAGGCGTAAGCATGTAACGTTCGCCTGGCGCAATCCTGACTTTAAAATCCAAACTTGTGATGCGATAAGTCGTGTCGAAAGATACTTTATCGCTCAGGTTAAAACTCACGAAACCCTTGCAGACTTTAGCAAAACGAGTAGACAGTTCAGCCGACGCTGAAGTATTCAAAGTGGTCCATTTTATGTAAAATTCCTTGTAATTGCTTTCGTTGAGAGGATTTTTCGGGTTGTTCATGAAGCCGTAGTCGCCAAAAGCATTGTATTTATGGTCAAAACTGAGACGCAGACCGAAATCCTGTCTGCGGTTGAATTTAATCTCAACATCGCCACCGTAATTGGCATGCTTCGGACCGAACCAATAGCCGAAATAGCCGCCAAATCTTACATATTTCGACAATCGCTCATTGGTTGAGACACCCAATCCTAGATAGAACTTATTGCCGATGTTATAGTTCATCAGATCCGAAAGTCCGATATTGAATTTTCCCCAAGGAATCTCTCCATTTTGGAGGATGCTGGTGGTTGCGTTCATAAGGTTATCCATGTCGATGCCGGCGTCTTCCATCACGGTGTCGACAAAGTGGTAAGTGTTTAATATTCTTTCGTTTAGACTGTCGTTGCGATAGTATTTCCAAAACACCTCGTCTTTAACTCCCGAGTCTTCAGCGATGTCGATATCGGTTGAGCCGAACACCTTTTTATCTATAGGCTGATTGATTTTTATGTTGGAAATGTAACTTTTGCCAATGCCTTGCAGAGAAGTGTTAGTGTTTTCGGCTGTCATGCCCGTCGAAAGCATCAGGGATTTGTCGCTGGCGAGCATCCTCAGGAAGACGATGTTGGTGTTGAGCTGCACCGGGAACCAAGCCGAATCGTTGACTTTCTCGTAGAGCTGCTGTATCTTCACGTCGAGGGTGTTGGTTTTGTCAGCAGCCTCAGCTTTCACGTTAACAACAGCCCAGCCGTCGGATGTTATCGTCATCACACCTTTGAGAGCGTCGAAAGTGGCACCTTTACGGGGTTTGAAAGAGATGACGTAAAGCGAATCGCCGTTGGCGGTAGGCATCACCGACTC
The DNA here is from genome assembly GCA_001603665.1 of Bacteroidales bacterium Bact_22. Lineage (GTDB taxonomy): Bacteria > Bacteroidota > Bacteroidia > Bacteroidales > F082 > Limimorpha. Next base: position 5,958 of record LUZN01000055.1, on the reverse strand, counting down.
GAGACCAAAGAAATATCTTGACTTGCTTCCCGGTGTTATCGGGTTGACGTAGTTTTTCTCGTAAACAGTGATGAATTCGTCGTAAAAACTGGTGCTTTGCATGCCGTCGAGGACGTAGAAATACATCGGGTTTTTCAGTCCTGAAACGATATTTGCCTTTATCTCGCGCTTGTTTTTATTAGGTTTCTTATGATAAATCTCCGAAACAGTCTCCATCACCATCATGTCGTTATCGCGGACGATCTTGCCAAAATCATGGAAAACCGAATCGGCTACTTCTGTTGTATCGATGGTGATTACCATGCGGTCGTAGATCGTATATTCGTAATAATCAAGCATTTCGGGATTGTTACGCTTACGGTTTTTCACCACTTTGTCGATTATGCGATGGGCTGGATTCTCGCCGGCCACAACTACCACTTCGTCGAGCTTATATGCTACCGGACTAAGATAAATCTTTTTGCCGAGATTATCTGCATTTACTGTCTTTTTCTGATATCCTACATAGGAAAAAGTAAGGGTTTTTATTTCTTTTTTACTTGAAATATTGAAATTGCCGTCTATATCTGTTGTGGTGCCGAATGTTCCGTCATCATTTATAATAATATTCACGAATGCCAATTTCTGCTTTGTAACGCTGTCAAGCACAGTGCCTTTAGCGCTGAAAACCTGAGATTTTGCAGTAATAGCGGCAATAATTAGTATTACGAATAATATATACTTTTTTAAAGTCATTATGACTAATTTGATTTGCAAAGATACAAAAATTTCGTATTTTTGCACTTTAAACTTTTAAACTAAAATGGCAGACGGTTATTTAGAAAAAAGAATGGAAGAATTCGCTTCGGGTGCGAAGAAAACTGTGAAACATGTGTCGCTTGATACATTATTTGAAAAAAACCGCAGCTATCGCGGGTATAAGAAGGATTATGTGGTGAAGCGCGACATGCTTGAGCGCATTGTGAATGTAAACACCAAGATCGCTTCGGGAAAGAACCAACAAGTGCTGCGTTTCAAGCTCGTCACCAAGGGCGAGGATGCCGACTTCGTGCTGCAAAACATCAAGCTTGGCGGAATGTTGCCCGAACTGCATCTGCCATACGAAGGCACTGAGCCTGAGGCGTTTATCATCGTCTGCACCTCAGCACCGGAAACCAAAATCATCGACATTGACTTGGGAATTTCGCTGCAGAGCATGTCGTTGAAAGCCACTGAGATGGGTTTGAATTGCGTGATGATTTGCGCGTTTAACAAAGCCAATATCGTTGAGCATTTCGGCCTAAAACATGAGCCGTTGGCCATTCTTGCAGTGGGTAAAGGTGCTGAAAAAATCAAGATTAAGCCTATTTCCGTCGAGGGAAGCCGTGCATATTACCGCATCGACGGCATTCATTACGTGCCGAAGGTGAAGCTGGAAGATATTATTCTTTAGAATTTCACTCTGAACGAGAAGAAGATACCCCATTTGTCGACTTCGGGGTGGTCGAGATAGTTGAAGCGGCGTACGTAGTCTATCCTCAAGATTCTGAATATGTTAGCTATTCCGATGCCGCCTTCGACGTAAGGCTCTTTTTCGAGTGTGTAGGTCTGCATCTCGCCCTCGGCGTTAGTCGGGAATTTGATGAGCCGCTCGTTGCCGTTCAGAGGGTTACACTGATCGGAGATGCCACCCCAGACTGCTTTCACTGAAAGCACTTCACGCAATTTGAGTTTGCCGATGAGCGGGACTCTGTTGAGCAGGAATCCATTGAAATTGTATTCAAACATCCCCTGAACATAGTATTGACTCACGAATTCGTAGTAATTCATCAAGTTGAAGCCACGGTCGTCGTAGTACATGCCTTGGTTGGCGCGATGAACGAACATAAGTGGGTGAGGAGCCTCACCCAGGACAACGCCGCTGGTGATGTTGAGGTCGGCGACACCGAGCACGCTGAAGAACCAACGTTTGCTGAACATTGCCTGAATCTTATGATATTCGAAGTCAGAGCCGAGATACTTGCCTCCATAGCTGTAACCGATAGTAACTACTGGGGCTACAGAGCCGGCGAGAGGATAACGGTACTGATGCAGCTGTTGCACACGCTCGTTGCGGGCGAATCGCAGCTGGAATCCGACAGCATTGGTGGTAAACGGATCGTAGAACTTACCGCCATTTGTCTCAAAAATAAGCTCGCCCAATGGCCGTTGTTCTTCGTATTCGGCAAAGAGCTTGATGCCAATCTGGCTCTCTGTCTCGTAGTCGTACATCACCTTAAACTTGTCGACAAACAGCATTCTGAGATTTGTCTGACGGCTAATGGAACGGCCCAGACGGTCGAAGTCTTCGTTGAAGTTGTATCCAAAGGTACCCATGCGCGGCACCTGAGTGTTATGTTCGTACGACAGCGTCAGCAAGTTCATCGGGAACTCCCACTGGTTATTGACCTTTTTGTTGAACGAATACATAAACTGCCCGCGATATTTGAACTTTTCATCCTTCATACCGTATGCCACAAAGCCTTCGAGGAAGATGTGTTTATGGAATCTGGTGTTGGTTTTAGCTCCGAAACGCAGTCGCCAGCCTTCTATACCATTGTAACTCAGCATGTTAAACACCGGACCGATATCGATAGGGCCGCAGTCGTGGTAGTTGTAACCGAGAATCATTGCAGTACCTGTGACAAGTCGGAACTTCCAGTTTTTCATGAGCCTGTCGTTGTCTTCGGCAATGCGTTTCTCGTGTTCCGAAAGACTGTCGGTACGGTTTGCGTCCCAGTATTCCTCGTCATCACGATGGTCGTAATAGCCTTCTTTGTGTGTCTTCAGTGGTTTGCCCGAATAGAAACCTTCCGGCATCGGCTTGTTTATCTCGATATTCGAGAAAACTCCGGTACGTTTTCCGTGTATTGCAGCTCCAAGGTAGAAGATGTCGGCCACAAGGCTGTATTTCGTAGGAATCATCACCGAATCGACCTTTTTGTATTCCTGTTCAAACATCATCGCCTCGACGAAGTTGGTACCCGAATGTTTAGGAATCTGCAGCTGCACCTTTTTCACCATATACGAGGTGTCGTTGGTGATCCAGAGACTTCCACAGAGACCCATATCCATCTGGTTGGCAGGCGTAAACGACAACACTATGCAGTTTTCATTTTCATAATTGACAGTGTCGACGATATAAAAATGATAGAAAGTGACGGCTATCGGCGACATAGGAGAGGTGTACTCGTTGTTAAACAGACTCACGCTGCGCTGATACACGTCGACAAAGCCAATCCAGTTGTCGATGACGGTCTCCATAGTGGTGAAATCCATGAATTTGCTAAACACCACGTCTTTTGAGTCGGTGACCTCTGTCGTGAGAAAATGAGGCTGTCGGCGATAATATGTCTTCGAAAGTGTTTCTACGAAATAAAGCGATAGATAGTTACGGCCGGTGAGTTCCGACGGACGCACGTTATCGCACACGAAGTCGAGGCCTCGCATGTAACGCTTGGCTGCCAGGCTGTCGCTGAGGTTTGACGGACCGAGTTCCAGCTTGCTGTATTCGTCGTATTGGTAGTAATCGAAGCCAGTGAGGCTGTTTCGTTCGGCGTTTTTCTGCACCTTTCTGATGAGCTCAACAGCGGGATTCCCACGCCGTTTATAACGTTCCTTGATTCTTCGTTTCGCCTTGATTTCGGCCTTTGGAAGCGTTATCGACACAGATTCCATCTTCGCGACGATAGTCTGGGTAGTGAATCGCCTGATATCCACAGTATATGGCTTATATCCGGCATATTCAAACGTCACCTGGTCGAAAATCTTATCCGACTCGAGACGATAGAAGCCGTCAATGTCGCTGACAGTTCCAAATAATTGACCGTCGGCAATATACGAAATATTTGCGTAGGGAAGTGTCTCTCCTGTCTCAATATCAACAACCTTGCCTTTCACAACTGTCTGTTGCGAAAATCCAGTGATACCGGCAAGTATCATTAATACTAAAAGGAGATATCGCTTCATATTTATTCAACTGTCACCGATTTTGCAAGGTTACGAGGTTGGTCGACGTTGCATCCTCGCAAAACCGCGATGTAATAGGCGAGGAGTTGCAGCGGGATGGTCGCCAGCAATGGAGCGTAAGTGCATTCAGTATCAGGAATTTCGATGACGTAGTCAGACATCTCTTTCACCAAGACGTCGCCTTCGGTCACCACGCTGATGATCTTTCCGTGACGTGCTTTGACCTCCTGGACGTTAGAGACGACTTTCTCGTAAGTCGATTTGTTGGTCGCGATGAAGATGACAGGCATGTCTTTGTCTATCAATGCAATAGGACCGTGTTTCATCTCAGCGGCAGGGTAGCCTTCGGCATGGATATAAGAGATCTCTTTCAGCTTGAGAGCGCCTTCGAGAGCCACCGGGAAGTTCTGCAAACGTCCGAGATATATGGCATTGTGACAGTCTTTCATCTCGTTGGCGATGTCTTTCACGATGGCACTGCGTTCGAGGGTTGTCTGGATCTTATCAGGGATGAGGTCGAGTTCGTGGATAAGTTCCACAATCTTCGACTTCGGCAGATGTCCGTTGAGTTCGGCCAGACGTATTGCCATCATCGTCAGGACGGCGACTTGTGCAGTAAATGCTTTGGTTGACGCGACGCCGATCTCCGGGCCTGCGTGGGTGTAGATGCCAGCATCGGTGGCACGCGATATCGACGATCCTATGACGTTGCAGATGCCGAGCACCGTGGCGCCTTTTTTCTTTGCGATGTCGATGGCGGCTAGCGTGTCGGCTGTCTCACCTGACTGTGAGATGGCGATGACCACATCGTCAGGGAAGATGACAGGTTCACGATAACGGAACTCCGAGGCGTATTCCACTTTTACGCGGATGCCTGCGTGTACCTCGATGAGGTAGCTGCCCACGAGAGCGGCGTGCCATGATGTTCCGCATGCCACGATGATGATATTACGCGCGTTGAGCAGTTTTTTCTCGTAGTCGAAGATGCCGCCAAGTGTGATTGTGCCTGTGTCAGCGTGCAGACGACCGCGCATGGTGTCGCGCACAGTGGTAGGCTGCTCATAAATCTCCTTCAGCATGAAGTGGTCGAAGCCGCCTTTCTCAATCGATTCGAGGTTGAGCTGTAGCTCTTGAATATAAGGTGTCATCTCAACGTCGTCGATGGTCTTGAGTTTCATTTCCTCGCCGATTTTCACCTTCACAACCTCTTCATTTTCAATGTAAACCACCTGCGATGTCATACCTACGATAGGAGTAGCGTCGGAAGCGATGAAAAACTCGTCTTTGCCGATTCCGATTACCATTGGACTGCCTTTACGCGCTGCAATCAAGGTGTCGGGATGACCTTTTTCGATAAGAGCGATGGCGTATGCACCATTGACGTGGTTCAAAGCGATACGCGTAGCCTCAAAGAGGTCGACTTTCTGCGTAAGCTGAACATCTTCGATGAGATTTACCAAAACCTCAGTATCTGTTGATGATTTGAACTTATATCCACGCTTTTGAAGCTCTTTTTTCAGGGTAAGATAATTCTCAATGATACCATTATGAATCAAAGCCAAATTACCTGAACGCGATAGGTGCGGATGTGCGTTGATGTCGTTAGGCTCGCCGTGTGTCGCCCAGCGTGTGTGGGCTATTCCGATATGTCCGCTGACATCTTTATCTTTGGTAAATGCCTCTAAATCAGAGACTTTGCCTTTTGTTTTATAAACATTAAGTTCATTATTCGTGTTAAGCAGAGCCACTCCGGCGCTGTCATAACCACGATATTCAAGGCGTTTCAAGCCATTAATAAGAATTGGATAAGCGTCCTTATTACCAATATATGCTACTATTCCGCACATTTTTTTATTAGTTTTTAAATTAAAAAAGATTTTTCAATTTGCAAATATAATTTTTTCTGTAATACAATTTTAAAATTGGTAAAAATTTTTACTAATTAATTTCCCTTAATAAAAAAAATGCTAT
>LUZN01000054.1 GCA_001603665.1 Bacteroidales bacterium Bact_22 | reverse complement strand
CTCCAATAGAACCTGTTTGCATATCTTTTTGTATTTAAAATTCAAAATTTAAAGATTTAAAATTTAAAGATTTAAAATTTAAAGATTTAAAATTTTCTTAAATAAAATTATCAAAAACCATTCCAAAATATTTCATTCTGCCAAAATGTCACCTGATTAGTTTTTTTGTATCTTTGCAAAAAAGAAAAAAGATGGAGAAATTCTTCGAAAAATTGGATTTGTCGTTGAAAACCAACTCGATTATAAAAATGACATTGTCGAAACCAGTGTCGAAAAATAATGAGCTGCGAAACGTATATGTGAAGCCTATCTTGTTGAAAGACAATAAGATGTATCAGTTTACATTCAGATATGAGCGTCGCGACGAGACGAAGAATTTCGATGCAAAACAGACTTTTGATCAAGTAAAAAACCTTGTTCCCGAGGTGTTTCAAAATGTGTCACTTTTCACCTTGACGGAAGATGTTACGCTTCTTGTCAGTAAAAAAGGCAAACCCACTCTGATGTGCAAGAAAATCAATGAGAAACGCGAGGCGGATTTAAGTCACGACCATGAAAAACAACGTCTGATCGACCCGACAAATCCCTGGTGGCATCTCCTCGGACTGACAACCCGCGACGGTAAGGTGATGGCCGACATGCAGCATAAGTTCAAGCAGATCTGCAAATACGTGGAAATCGTCGACGGCGTGATGCGTCAGACCAAGTTCGACGACGAGGTTCACATCGCCGACATGGGAGCGGGGAAGGGTTATCTGACATTCGCTTTGTATGAATATCTGATGAAAAATTACGACAAGAAAATTATGATGGAAGGAGTGGAGATTCGTAAGGATTTGGTGTTGAAAATCAATGATATAATTGCAAAATGTAATTTAAAAAATTTCAGATTCATTGAAAACTCAATTGAAGATTATAAACCGACAAATTTAGATGTGCTCATTGCGCTTCATGCTTGCGACACTGCCACCGACGACGCTATATTAAAAGGTATAAGAAACAATGCGAAGCTGATAATCTGTGCGCCGTGCTGTCATAAGCAGGTGAGGAGGGAGATGGAGAAATCGAGTAAGTTCGATTCCATTACAAAATACGGTATTTTCCTTGAGCGTCAAGCAGTTATGATTACCGATGCGGTTCGTGCTTTGGTTTTGGAATATTGCGGCTACAAGACTCAGGTGATGGAGTTTATCGAATACGACAACACTCCGAAAAATGTGCTTCTTGTGGGGAGAAAATCGGAGAAAGCCATTGATAAAGAAAGGGTTGCAAAAGAGATAAAAAATCTGCTCGACCAGTATGGTGTTGGGGAGCATTATTTATGGAAAAATCTATGGAAAAATTGTCGGACGTATTAAAATAAAGTGTAACTTTGCAATCCAAGAAAACGACAAAAATATTAACATAAAATAAGTTTTATCATGCAAAACATCGATTGGGGATCACTCCCATTTGGTTACTATCCAACAAATTACAACATCCGTTGCTATTACAGAAACGGAGAATGGGGCGAGCTGGAATGCTGCTCGGAGACAACTATTAACATTCACATGGCCGCAACATGCCTGCACTATGGTCAGGAAGCTTTCGAGGGTTTGAAAGCTCACCGTGGAGCTGACGGTAAGGTGCGTATCTTCCGCTTGGACGAGAATGCCAAACGTTTACAGTCGTCATGCGACGGCATCTGCATGCCTCGTTTCCCAATGGAGAAATTTGAGGAAGCCATAATCAAATGCGTGAAGCTCAACAAGGAATTCATCCCACCATACGAAAGCGGTGCTTCGTTGTATCTGCGTCCGTTGATTATCGGAACAGGTGAGCGTGTTGGTGTGAAGCCAGCTGACGAATATCTCTTCCTCGTGTTCGCAACACCGGTAGGTCCATATTTCAAAGGCGGTTTCCAGGCTAACCCATACGTCATCACACGTAAGTACGACCGTTCAGCACCTCTCGGAACAGGTGTCTACAAAGTCGGCGGCAACTACGCAGCATCATTGCGCGCTCACGTCGAGGCTTGCCATGGTGGTCAGTATGCATGTGAGTTCTATCTCGACGCAAAAGAGAAGAAATATATCGACGAGGCAGGTGCAGCTAACTTCTTCGGTGTGAAGAACAACACCTACATCACTCCACAGTCGACATCAATCCTTCCTTCAATCACCAACAAGAGCCTGATGCAGATCGCTGAGACTCTCGGCATGAAGGTCGAGCGTCGTCCTATTGCTGAAGAGGAACTTGCCACATTCGAAGAGGCAGGCGCATGCGGCACAGCAGCCGTCATCAGTCCTATCTCACGTATCGACGATCCTGAGACTGGCAAGTCATACCAGTTCGGCGATGGCAAACCGGGTCCATGGTGCGAGAAGCTTTACAAGAAGCTCCGCGGCATCCAGACAGGTACTGAGCCTGATGAGTTCGGATGGAACACCTTCGTTGAGATTTAATCGAAGATTAAAATTCAATTTTTTTGAAAAAAAACACGTCATTTTTTAGTGGCGTGTTTTTATTTTTTTGTATTTTTGTAGCTTAAATATTGAATAACATTTTTAAAAATTAGTCTATGAAAAAATTTACACTTATTCTAATCGCCTTACTATCAATGACTTTTATGTCAAAGGCACAGCAGTATGTCTCGACGGAACCTGCCAACAGGAACGTCATCCTCGAGGAGTTCACAGGCCGTAACTGCGGCTACTGCACCGACGGACACCGCATCGCTAACCAGATTATGGCGCAAAACCCTGGAAGAGTATGGGCTATCAATGTCCATACAGGCGGCTATGCTCCGACATCTTATCCAAATTTTAACACCACGGCTTCAGCAACTATTATAAGTGGTTTCTCAGTCAGTGGTTATCCTTCAGGTGTCGTCAACAGAACAACATCATCTGCTCTTGATCGTGGACAGTGGAGCGGACAGACAAACACACAGCTCAATCAGGCATCGGAATGCAACGTTGCCGGTATCGCCAGAATCAACCCTGATACAAGAGTCGCGACCATCATCGTTGAGGTTTATTACACAGGCAATAGCTCGTATGACGAGAATTACCTGACAGTGGCAATGCTTCAGGACAGTATCCTCGGCTCACAGTCGGACTATGGTAACTACAACCCGACACAGTGGCTTAACGGTCAGTATGTGCACATGCACGTTCTCCGTGATGTTATCACACCAACATGGGGCGAGGCTATTTCCCCAACAAGCGCTGGCACTTTGATTACAAAGACTTATGAATATCAGATTCCAGAAGTCATCGGTAACCCTAACGGTGTCGACGTTGTTCTTGACCATATCATCTTCCTTGCTTGGGTTTCAGAAAGATATCAGGGAACAGCTACGCGTCCGATTTTGACAGCATGTGAGCTCGAGAAGACAACATTGACCGACGAGCCTATCTATCCGGCAATGAGCGCTGTTAATCAGGTGGTTGCTGCATCATGCACACTTGAAAAGTCATTCAATTTCAATGTGACAAATATCGGTACGGAGACTTTGACATCGATTAAGTTCAACGCTCTGGTCGGTGCTGACAGTCACGAGTTTGAATGGATCGGTGAACTTGCCTCAGGTGAGAACACCAAGGTTGACTTCTCGATGGAGATTCCTTTCGGCGATTACACAGGAACGTTAAGCATAACTGAGGCAAACGGTCAAGCCTACGAAAGCTCTATGGAATTTGCTGCGCAGAGCCTCGAATGGGCAGAGATCAGTGCTGACGGTGAGACTACCGACATTAAGCTTTACATCGTGCAAGACCAGTTTGGTGAGCAGATCACTTGGGAACTCATCAACTCAGCAGGCGACGTGGTGGCTTCAGGCGGACCTTATTCACATCTTACCGGTGGTCCACAAACACGCCCGAATTTGGAAAACATCACAGGACTCTCGACCAACGAGTGCTATCTGTTTAGAATATACGACTCCAACGCTAATGGTATCTGCTGCAATTACGGTGAGGGTTACTATTACATGAAAGATGCCGATGGTAACAGATTCATTGAAGGTGCCGGTGATTATGGCGCTGAAGATAATCAACTCTTCACAATCCATAAACATGGCGACGGCGTGAACGAGACAGAGGCTGCCAGCTTCAACGTGTATCCAAACCCAGCCAACAACAAACTTTATGTTGACGGCGAAGGCGTTGGCGCTGTTGAGGTTTACAACTCACTCGGACAGAAAGTCATCACTGTCGAAGGTACAGAAAACACAGTTGTCGACGTGACATCATTCGAAAACGGTGTCTATGTGGTGAGAGTCATCACAAATGAAGGCAATGTGTCGACTAAGAAAGTGACAATCGCACACTAGTTGACATGTTCTCGTGCCCTATACAGATTAGGATGAGTGACCTCGATCCGTTTGACCATGTCAACAACGGAGCGCAGTGTAACTTGTTCGACTACGGACGAAGCCAGTATTTTGAGCATCTTTTCAATAATAAGATTGATTGGATGAAGTTCAGCTACGTGCTTGTCCATGTGGAACTCGATTTCAAGAAGCCTGTGAAGATTCACGACCAGATCGTCTGTGAGACTGAGGCTTACGAGATAGGGCATACGAGCTTCAAGATGCGTCAGTATCTGAAAAACGCTGTGACAAACGACATTTTAACCGTTTGTCACAGCGTTATTGTTTGTATCGACCGAGCCAGAAACGTGCCGATGGAGATCCCTGAAGCCGATAAGTTTATGCTCGGATTCAGTTTCTAAATCAGGCTGTTAGCCTTAAGAATCTCTTCCATCTGATTTTGCAGTTTCTTCGCCTCCTCGGCAGCTCTCTCTGCAAAATTCTCTCCATTTGAAGCGTATATTATTCCTCTTGACGAGTTGACGAGCAATCCAATTTGTGGGTTGAGTCCGTGTTTTGCGACTGCCTGTAAATCACCGCCTTGCGCTCCAACGCCAGGGACGAGGAAAAAGTGCTCAGGCATCATCTGACGTATCTCGCCGAGTTCTTCGGGATGCGTGGCTCCGACCACGTACATCATCTTCTCGCTGCCGGCCCATTCTTTCGACTTCAAAAGCACATTTTTGTAGAGTTCTTTGCCCTCTGCGCTAAGATATTGGAAGTCTTTTGAGCCTTTGTTTGATGTCAAGGCCAGCAAAATCACCCATTTGTCGTCGAAACCAAGGAAAGGCTCCACCGAGTCGATGCCCATATAAGGTGCCACGGTGATGGCGTCGGCTTTCAAGGTCTCGAAGAAAGCACGGGCATAGTTGGCCGAGGTGTTTCCGATGTCGCCACGTTTCGCGTCGGCGATGACGAAAATATCAGGATAGTTTTTCTTGATGTAATTGATAGTCTTCTCTAGACTAGTCCATCCTTTCGCGCCGTAAACCTCGTAGAATGCTGTGTTTGGCTTGTAGGCGACGGCATATTTCGCTGTAGCGTCGATGATGGCTTTGTTAAAAGCGAAGACCGGGTCTTCTTCCTTCAGCAGATGCTGCGGAATCTTCTTTATATCGGTATCAAGGCCAACGCAAAGAAACGATTTCTTTGCCTTAATCTGACCGGTTAACATATCTTTATTCATAGTATCAAGTATTTTTACTTCAAAACCATGCAATAATTACTTTGGGGTGAGCCCTTGGGGTCTCACAGGCGTAATCCTTTGCATAGTTTTTTCGTTATATGGTTAATCTTCGAGTCCTTCTTTTAATCTTTCAGCATTTTCTGCCATCTGTAGGTTCTCGATAAACGCTGTCAGGTCGCCATCCATCACCGATGTCAGGTTGTAAACCGTAAATCCGATGCGGTGGTCGGTGACGCGGCCTTGCGGGTAGTTGTAGGTGCGGATCTTAGCTGAGCGGTCGCCTGTCGATACCATAGTCTTACGTTTCGAGCAGACTTCCTCCATGTATTTGTTGTATTCCGCCTCGTAGATACGCGTTCTCAAGATTTTCATAGCTTTTGCCATGTTCTTGGCCTGCGAGCGTTCATCGATGCAACTCACCACAACTCCGGTAGGGATGTGGGTGAGACGCACGGCGCTATATGTGGTGTTGACACACTGTCCGCCAGGTCCTGATGCTGCGCAGTAGACTTCTTTCTTGATATCTTTATCGAGAAGTTCAACATCGAATTCTTCGGCTTCAGGCAGTACCACGACTGATGCTGCCGAGGTGTGGATACGTCCCTGTGTCTCGGTCTTCGGCACACGCTGCACGCGATGCACTCCCGACTCGAACTTCAGGATTCCGTAGGCACCATCGCCAATCACGTTGAACACTATCTCTTTGAATCCGCCGGCTGTGCCTTCGTTGGCGTCGACGGTCTCGACTTTCCAGTTTTTCGCTTCGCAGAACTTGAGATACATCCTGTAGAGGTCGCCTGCGAAGATTGCCGCCTCGTCACCGCCAGTACCTGCACGGATTTCCATCACGGCGTTTTTGCCGTCGGTCGGATCCTTAGGTATGAGCATCAGACGGATATCTTCCTCTAGTTTGCCGACCTTTTCAGTTGCCTCGTCGAGTTCTTCCTGTGCCATCTGGCGCATGTCCTCGTCCTTCTCAGTCTTCAGCATTTCCTTGGCTTCGCTGATGTTAGCGAGATAAGTCTTATATTGGTTGAACGCCTCGATCACCGGCTCAAGGTCTTTATAGTCCTTGTTCACCTTGACGTAACGCTTCATGTCGTTCATCAGTTCCGGGTCGTTGAGCTGCTCACGCAGGCCTTCCCAGCGTTCTTTGATCGCTTCAAGTTTGTCAATTATTTCCATTAGTATTCAAAAACTCCGTATTTACTCTTTATTGTAAGCTGTTTTCTATCTGATTTTTCAACGTGACCGATGATTTGTGCCTTAATATTGAATGAGTTGGCAATCTTTATCATCTCTTCTGCCGATTTCTCATCGGTATAAATCTCAAGACGCGAGCCCATGTTAAACACCTTGTACATCTCTTGCCAGTCGGTGCCCGACGACTCCTGAATCATCTCGAATAATGGCGGCAATTCGATCATGTTATCCTTGATAATGTGTAACTTATCGATGAAATGCGTCACCTTGGTCTGTGCGCCGCCGCTGCAGTGGATTATTCCGTTGATTTTTCCTCTTAGATTCTCCAAAATCGGCACCATCATCGGAAGATAGGTGCGGGTAGGGGCGAGGATGAGCTTGCCGACGTCGACGCCTGGGACCTTTGTTGGCTCTGAAAGTGTATGATTACCAGAGTAAACCAAATCCTCAGGTATCGAGTGGTCGTAGCTTTCCTGATATTTCTCAGCCAGATAATGTCCAAGCACGTCGTGGCGAGCGGATGTCAAGCCGTTGGAGCCCATTCCGCCGTTGTAACGGTCTTCGTAGGTGGCTTGTCCGTATGATGCGAAACCGACGATGACATCGCCTGATTGTATATGATTTTCAATGACTTCCGAACGTTTCATCCTTGTCGTGACAGTGCTGTCGACTATGATGGTTCGCACCAGGTCGCCGACGTCGGCAGTCTCGCCTCCAGTGAGGTAAATGCCGACTCCCAACGAACGCAGCTTTGCCAGAAAGTCCTCGGTGCCGTTGATGATTGCGGAGATCACTTCGCCTGGAATGAGATTTTTGTTACGTCCGATAGTGGAGGAGAGGAGCATCTTGTCGGTGGCTCCCACGCACATCAGGTCGTCGGTGTTCATCACCACGGCATCCTGAGCAATGCCTGCCCAAACCGACAGGTCGCCGGTCTCTTTCCAATAGAGGTAAGCTAACGACGACTTGGTGCCTGCACCGTCGGCATGCATGATGTTGCAATATTCATCATCACCACCCAAAATATCCGGTATAATCTTGCAGAAAGCGTTGGGATACAAGCCCTTGTCAAGATTTTTGATGGCGTTGTGGATGTCCTCCTTTTCGGCTGAAACGCCGCGCAGCTGATAACGTTTTTCTACTGGCATCTTATTTGAAAATCAATTTATGTTCGTCTGTGTTAAACTCAAAATTTCCGAATTGTTTCAAGACCTTTTGGCCCATCACCCAGTCGTATTTCAGACTGTTGACTACCGTCACCTCGATGTTTTCAACGGTCTTGTCGGCTATACGCATCTCCTTGATAATGAACTGCGCACGGTCTTTGACCTTGCCCGCAGCGATGATCTTCTCGACATTGTCGCCTAAGAAGTCATTCTTGGTGATGACGCCATTTGTCAGCAACTCCATCACTTTCTCCTGCGAGACGCTCATCTCCGAGTCTCTATCGTAGGTTATAATCTCGGTGTAAGCGTTGACATAGCTCTTAAACTGGAAATATCCCTGTTTGTTTTGGGTGAAAGCCACCTTATTGTCTTCAGGGTTGAGCTTGATGTTGGCCATCTGGTCGTCGTCGATGTTCTCGCGCGGCTGGTAGTCTCTGCTCAGTACCTTGAACTCGGTTCTACGGTTAAGCTGGTGAGCACGCTCTTTCTCAGCTTCGGTAGGCAGTTTGTTGATGTAATCCTCTGTGAGTTTCACGCCGTTCACTGTCCTCGGCACGCGCTCGCCGTAGCCTTTAGCGGTGAGTCGCATAGGGTCGATACCTCTTATCACGAGGTAGTCGCACACCGACTGTGCACGTTTCTGCGACAGGATGTCGTTACTGGCTTCAGTGCCACGGTTATCGGTATGTGAGCCGAGCTCGATAGTGATATTCGGGTTGACCTGTAAGATCTCGATCAAGCCTTGCAGCGAGTCTTCAAACTGTGGCCTCAAGTCCCATTTGCCGAGTTCGTATTGAATCTCTGGCAACACCACGGTACCCGTAGGAATCATTGATATCTCATAGCTTGGCGTAAAGTCGCGGCTAAACTCAAGTCCTATGGTGTTGATGGTGTCGGTCATGGTGAAGTAGTTGTTCTTCTCGATGGTCAAAACATAGATGTTGCCTACGTTCAGTGTCCCTTCGTTGAACTGGAATGATCCCTTTGCGCTGGATAGCGTCGTGGCCTTCGTACCGTCGGTTCCGGCTATGCTCACGTTGGCTCCGCTCACGTATTGCAAGCTGTTCTCGTCTTTGATGGTTCCATTGACAGTCAACAGGATAGGCGGCTCCATGAAGTAATAGATCTCGTCGTCCATGCCATTACGGCTGCCCCTGTTGGAGGCGAAGAATCCGCGTTCCTCGGAGGGGTGGAACACTATGCTGAAATCGTTGCCCGTCGAGTTGATCGGCGACTTCAGGTTTGCCGGCTCCGACCAGTTGCCCAGCGAGTCGACGGTGGTGACGAAGATATCCAAGCCACCCATGCCGCCGTGTCCATCCGAAGCGAAGTACAAAGTGCTGTCGTTGCGCAGGTAAGGAAACAACTCATCTCCAGGGCTGTTAACAACGTCCCCGAGGTTAAACGGACGACCGAACTTGCCGTCTTCACCTTTGATGGTCATCCAGATGTCTTTGCCACCGAAGCCTCCGTGACGGTCTGCCGTGAAATACATGATGCTCTCGTCGGAGTTAAGGGTAGGGTGGCCGACGACATCGATTGAGTCGATGCCTACTATCTCAACGACAGAAGCCTCGGCAAACGTCGAGCCTGTGCGCTTCGACTTCATGATCATACATCCCGACTTACGGCGTTTATCGTTGGGGCAGCGTGTGAAATACACGTCGGAAAACGACTTCGTGAAATACGGCATGCCTTCGCTGCCTTTGGTGTTCAGCCCGCCTTCCTCGTCGACGAGCTCTGGCTTGTCCCAGTTACCTTTCTTATCTTGTCTCGAATAATAAAAATCTGCAAAATGCTGGCCAGTGATGCCGTCTTTCTCCTTCGCGATGCCGCCTTCACGTGTTGAGGTGAAGATGACGTCGTTGAAGCTGTTCGAGATCCACGCGATGCCGAAGTCGGAAGCCTTCGAGTTGAGCGCCTTCACCTTTGTCACCTCATATTTCGAAGGATATTCAAGCCATTCCTTGATATTTGCGATGTCGTCGGCCGCCCTCTGTCCACGCGGATCGTCGGGCACCAGCTCGGTGTATTTATTGTACATCGCCAAGGCATCATCGTATTTCTCGATGCGTTTCAGCATGTCGCCATAATGCAGGTAGAAGATAGGGGTGTTGTTCGGGAAATCGCTCTTCATCAGGCGCTTATACTGCGCCGCAGCCTGCTTGGCATTGTCGGTAAGCCTGTAGCATTCGCCCATCTGATAGGTGATGCGGTTGCGTTCATCCTCAAATTTCTTCTTTTTAACCTTCTTAATGGCCTTTTTATAACGCTCAATGGCGAGGCTGTATTGACCTCTCTCGAAAGCCGTATCGGCACTCTTGGCAGGGCTACGACGTTGAGCCTCAAGAGGTTGCACTGCTCCGAGTAATATTGCGAATAATATCAATAACAGTTTTTTCGACATGATTTCTCTTTTCTATATTAAACAACAAAGATACAAAATCATTGCGTATCAAAGGCTATTTTTGCAAAAAAAATGTAGAGACGCGCCATGGCGCGTCTCTACATCATCATATTTCGTATACCTATTTATTCTTCTTATCGGCTGCTTCGAGGAGCTTAGCATCGACTTTCTTGCCTCTGAAGAACATGTAAGCTATCGGAGAAGCAATGAAGAGTGATGAGAATGTACCAGCGAAGATACCTACGAGCAATGCGAACACGAATCCACGGATGGTCTCACCGCCGAAGATGAAGATGGCGAGCAACACCACTAATGTCGAACCTGATGTGTTGATTGAACGGAGCAAGGTGCTGTTGACACCGTCGTTCATTCTCTCATACCAGCTTCTCTTTGGATAGAGGTTCACGTTCTCACGGATACGGTCGAAGATAACCACTGTGTTGTTGATTGAGTAACCGATGATGGTCAAGACAGCGGCGATGAACGACTGGTCAACCTCCATTGAGAATGGAAGGATGTTGTAGAACAACGAGTACATACCAATCACGATGATGGTATCGTGTGCCAATGCAACGATTGAAGAGGCACCATACTGCCATCTCTTGAATCGGATAGCGATGTACACGAAGATGACAACCAATGAGATGACGACAGCCCAGACAGCCTTACGTGTCACGTCGTCGGCGATGGTAGCACCGACTTTTTGTGACGACATGATACCGAGCATCATATCGCTCTTCTCACTGTCGGATGTGAACTGGTCGTATGTCATCTCCTTGCCGAAGAAGCCTTTCAAGCCTTCGTAGAGCATGCCCTGAATCTTAGCGTCGATGTCAGGATCGTTGCTGTTGATCTCATACTTGGTGGTGATCTTCACCTGACGGCTTGGACCGTAGGTCTTCACCTCTGGAGCATCGTCTTTGAACTCTGGAACGTTCGACAAAGCCTCGCGGATCTGTGCCACTGACACTTCCTTGTCGAAGCGGACGACATAGTTACGACCACCTTGGAAGTCGATACCGAGGTTGAGACCGCGTGTCGCCAATGAGCCGAAGCTGATGACGATCATGATACCGCCGATGATGAAAGCTGTCTTACCGAACTTGATGAAGTCGAACTTGGTGTGCTTCAGGAAGTCGCGAGTCATATCGGTTGAGAACTTGATCTCTCTGTCTTTGTCGAGCCAGTGCTCGAGGATGAGACGAGTGATGAAGATTGAAGTGAACAACGATGTGCAGATACCGATCATCAAGGTTGTTGCGAAGCCCTGGACAGGACCTGTACCGAACTCGAACAGGATGAAACCTGTCAAGAATGTTGTGATCTGACCATCGAGGATAGCTGAATAAGCTGCCTTGAAACCGTCGGCGACAGCGAGACGGATGCCTTTGCCTGCCGCAATTTCTTCCTTGATACGCTCAAAGATAATGACGTTCGAGTCAACAGCCATACCCAAGGTCAACACTATACCTGCGATGCCAGGCAGTGTGAGAACTGTTCCGAATGATGCGATGACACCAAAGAAGAACAGGATGTTGACGAGCAATGCGATGTCGGCTGCGACACCTGCCTTGCTGTAGAAGAATATCATGTAGATGAGCACGAGGCAGAAAGCGATGATGAACGACCAGAAACCTGATGTGATAGCTTCCTGACCGAGTGAAGGACCGACGACGTTTTCTTCGAGGATACGTGCTGGAGCCGGCAACTTACCTGCTTTGAGGATGTTGGCCAAGTCCTGAGCCTCTTCAACTGTCATGTCACCACCCGAAATCTTTGATGTTCCGTTCGGAATCTCATCGTTGACCACAGGATATGAATAAACGTAGTTATCAAGCACGATAGCAACCTGACGGCCGACGTTGTCGCCTGTCAAGCGTTTCCATGCCTTGGCACCTTCAGTGTTCATGCTGAGTGACACCTCGACGCGACCGTTCTGGTCATAGTCCTGACGAGCCTCTGTGATGACTTCACCACCGAGAGCGCATTTGTTGTCACGGTTAGCCTTCAATGCCACGAGGTCGATGAATTCGACGTTGCCTGTGACATACTTGCTAGGTTTAACGCACCATGCGAACTTGAGGTTACGTGGGAACACCGATGATGTGAGCTTCAACATTCTGTTGATGTTGGCTGTATCTTTCACCATTGCCATACCAACGCGGGCTGTCTCGCCTGGAGCAAGCTGACCCATGTTGTTCTGGTAGTAAGAAGGGGTGAGGTAGGTGTACAATGGGTTGTTTGCCATGTATTCCTCACGTGCCTTATCTTGAGCCTTCTTGATTGAGTCTTCAGCTGTCAGCTGGTTGAGAAGAGCAACGTCTTCTTCAACGTCTTCAACCTTCTCGATCTCACCGTCGTCAGCTTTTCTTGCCTTCTCGATCTCGGCCAGACGTGCATTGGCCTCATCGAAATACTGATAAATCTCTGAGAAGTTGTAGGTCTCCCAGAACTCGAGCTGAGCGGTGC
The DNA here is from genome assembly GCA_001603665.1 of Bacteroidales bacterium Bact_22. Taxonomy (GTDB): domain Bacteria; phylum Bacteroidota; class Bacteroidia; order Bacteroidales; family F082; genus Limimorpha. Next base: position 832 of record LUZN01000054.1, on the reverse strand, counting down.
CCTGTAACAGTTTGCGGACACGCTTAGGATCTTTGATACCCGGGAGCTCGACGAGGATACGGCCTGAGCCTTCCAGCTTCTGGATGTTGGGCTGTGCCACACCAAAACGGTCGATACGGGTTCTCAAAATCTGATATGAACGGTCGATAGCGCTGTCGGTCTCGTCTTTGATGACCTTCAACACCTCGTCGTTTGTCGAGTTGACGGTGATGCCTTTGTCTTTGAATTCATACAGGAAAATCGATGCAAGACGTGCATTCGGGTCGAGCTTTGCGTAAGCCTCGCCGAAGAGGTCGACGAAGTCTTTCTGGCTGTTGAGGTGCTGCTCGCTAGCCTGGCGCATGGCCTCTCTAAATGTCTCGTCATTGCTATTTCCGGCAAGAGCGTAGATGATGTCAGGAACCGACACTTCCATCATAACGTTCATACCACCCTTAAGGTCAAGGCCGAGGTTCAACTCCTGCTCCTTGCACTTGCGGTAGTCTTGCCACATGTAAACTGTAATTGTACCGACTGAGTCGAGATAATAAGTCTCTCTAGCTGTCTTGATCGAGTCAAGATAGTACTCAAGGGCATTCTGGTCGCCATTAGCCATCTCTTCGGCCAAGGCAACAGTCTTCGGACTTTCAGCATAGGCTTTTGCTTTACTTTCCACGTGCCTTGTCACGAACGTAAATGACAACTGATACACGGTGAAAAGAGCCAATAATAATGCCAAAAGCTTAATAACTCCTTTGTTCTGCATTTTAAATTGAATTTTTATTAAATATTAAACTTTTTTTAATTAATTTCCAATTTTTACGCCAAAAAATTTTTAGCGTGCAAAAATACG
>LUZN01000011.1 GCA_001603665.1 Bacteroidales bacterium Bact_22 | reverse complement strand
ATTAAACCTCTTTTTTAATTTTGTCAAGAATTTTTAAATAATTTTCATTTTTATAAAAAAATGCTATAAATTTGTAAGGATAAAATTTCTCGTACTATGACAACATTCTCTTCTGCCGACAAACAGCAACTCGAAACTTTGGGAATTTCAGCGCAACAGGTTGAAAATCAGATAGTTCAGTTTAAAAACGGATTTGCTTTCAGCGACCTCATCGCTCCTGCCACAATAGGCAAAGGCATCGTCCGTTTCAATGAAAATGAGATAAATGACCTTGTCAGGCAGTTCAACGAGGACAGAAAATACTATGATATCATCAAATTTGTGCCTGCTTCTGGCGCGGCGAGCCGAATGTTCAAGGACCTTTACGCCATGAAGCCCGAGGCGGTCGAGACTTTTATAAAAGGTATTCACAATTTCGCATTTTTCAATGACTTGAAATGCCAGCTTCAAGCGAAAGGCAAAGATATTGAAAAGATGCTGGAAAACAAAGAGTATCAAGAGATTGTCGATACTCTGCTCAACGCCGACGGCATGAATTACGGTAACCTTCCGAAGGCCTTGTTGAAGTTCCACAAATATGGCGATTCAGCCCGTCTCGCGATGGAGGAACATCTTGTGGAAGCCGCTGAATACAGCAACAATGGCGAGGTGGCGAAGCTGCATTTCACTGTGTCGCAGGAGCATCTCGACATCTTCAAAAAGATTGTGAATTATGTGCTACCGAAATACGAGAAACAGTTTGGCATCAAGTACGAAATCGGTTTCTCGGTGCAGAAGCCTTCTACCGACACCATCGCCGTCGATATGAACAACGAGCCGTTCCGCGACAAGGATGGCAAGCTGGTGTTCCGTCCGGGCGGTCACGGTGCTTTGATACAGAACCTCAACGACTTACACAAGGAAATCATCTTCATCAAGAACATCGACAATGTGGTTCCCGATCGTTTCAAGGCGACCACCTACGAATATAAAAAGGTACTCGGCGGCTACCTCTTCCGCCTGCAGCAGCAACAGTTCGAATACCTCGAGATGCTTGACGACGGCAACGTCACCAACGAGGAACTCAACGAAATCACTGCTTTCGCGAAAGACAAGCTGATGATCGACATCCCTGATTTCTTCAGCACCTACAACGAAATCGAGAAAATCGACTTCCTCTACGGCAAGCTCAACCGCCCGATGCGCGTGTGCGGTATGGTGAAAAACGAGGGCGAGCCTGGCGGAGGTCCTTATTTCACTCGTAACAGTAGCGACGAGATCTCGCTCCAGATTGTCGAGTCGTCGCAAATCGACCACAAAAACGAGAAGCAAGAGGCGATGTTCCGCTCATCAACCCACTTCAACCCAGTGGATTTGGTCTGCGCCACACAGGATTTCAAAGGCAACTCGTTCAACCTCCCGGATTATGTCGACCCTGAAACCGGCTTCATCTCAATGAAGTCGAAAGACGGCAAAGACCTGAAAGCCATGGAGTTACCTGGCCTCTGGAACGGTGCCATGGCCGACTGGATCACCATCTTCGTCGAAGTCCCGATTCTGACGTTCAACCCAGTGAAGACGGTTAATGACTTGCTGAGGGAGACGCATCAAGGATAAAACAAAAAAGCCCGCCTCACGGCGGGCTTTTTTTACCACTCATTCTTTGAAAACATTATTTTATTTTTTCAACAATAGCTTTGAAAGCTTCTGGGTTGTTGAGAGCTAAGTCGGCTAAAACCTTGCGGTTAAGGTCGATGTTAGCTGCATGGATTTTACCCATAAATGTACTGTATGTCATACCGTACTCATGAGCTGCGGCATTGATACGTACAATCCAAAGGCTTCTGAAATCACGTTTCTTGGCCTTTCTGTCACGATAGGCGTAGGTCAAACCCTTTTCGTATGAGTTCTTCGCTACTGTCCAGACGTTCTTACGTGCGCTGAACTGTCCCTTCGTCTGTTTTAATACTTTTTTGCGTCTTGCTCTTGAAGCGACTGCATTTACTGATCTTGGCATAATTTTCTAATTTTTATCCGTTAGAGCGCCCCGCATCTTTCCGGGAACTTTCTTCCGCTCTAACAAGTTAAACAATCTTGTTGATTACATGAGAAGCATTTCTCTTACAGCTGCCATGTTGGCCTGCTCCACAATTGTCTGATGACCCAAAGCGCGTTTACGTTTGTTGGTCTTCTTTGTCAAAATGTGGCTGTGATAAGCGTGCTTTCTCTTGACTAAACCGGTGCCAGTAATTCTGAAACGTTTCTTGGCAGCGGATTTTGTTTTCATTTTAGGCATTTTAAAAACTATTTTTAAATTTTTGAATGAGTGTCTTTTTTATTTCTTCGGAGCTATCATCATCAACATGCGCTTTCCTTCAAGTTTTGGCAATGACTCAACCTTGCCTACATCCTCCAACGCCTGCGCGAACTTGAGCATTATCAACTCTCCCTGGTCCTTGTAAGCGATGGAACGTCCGTGGAAGAACACATCGACTTTCACCTTAGCACCGTCCTCGAGGAACTTCCTGGCGTGGTTCAACTTGAACTCAAAATCGCTGTCGCCAATCTGGGCTCCCAGACGTAACTCCTTGATAACCACTTTGGTAGCTTTAGCTTTGATTTCTTTCTGTTTCTTCTTCTGGTCGAAGAGGAACTTCTTGTAATCCATGATCTTACAGACCGGTGGATTTGCGCTTGGTGAAATCTCCACTAAATCGAGACCTGCCTCGTCAGCCATTCTGATGGCCTCGCGAATCGGGTGAATCTCGTTGTCACCGGCCTCGCCGACGACTCTCACCATTGGTGCCGTGATCCTGTTGTTTATTCTGTGCGGATCATCGTTCTGCTTGCTTTTCGGAGGTCTGTTCTGGTTGCCTCCGTTGTTTACTGGAAGTGCTATGGTATGTATCTCCTATATTAATTTAACAATTTATTTAAAATTCAAAATTTAAAGATTCAAAGATTTAATACTCAACCTTTTGTTCTTCAGATACTTGATTTTCAATCATCTTAGCGAAATCAGCGATTGGCATCGAGCCGAGGTCGCCTGTACCGCGCTTACGCACTGAAACGAGGCCCTCGCCTTCTTCCTTCTCGCCCACGATGAGCATGTAAGGAATCTTCTTCAATTCGGCGTCACGGATCTTACGACCAATCTTCTCGCTTCTGTCGTCCAACAACACTCTGACTTCCGAATTCTTCAATGTCTCATACACCTTCTCGGCATACTCCTGATATTTCTCGCTGATAGGCAGGATGATGGCCTGGTCAGGAGCGAGCCACAACGGGAAGTCGCCGGCGCAGTGCTCGAGCAACACAGCCACGAAACGTTCCATCGAGCCGAATGGAGCTCTGTGAATCATCACAGGACGGTGTTTCTCGTTGTCCTTGCCGATATATGTGAGGTCGAAACGCTCAGGCAAGTTGTAGTCAACCTGAATGGTACCGAGCTGCCAACGACGACCGAGTGCGTCTTTCACCATGAAGTCCAACTTAGGACCGTAGAATGCTGCCTCGCCGAGTTCTTCTCTTGCCGGAAGATTCTTCTCTGCGCATGCTTCCTTGATAGCCTGTTCTGCTCTCTGCCAGTTCTCGTCTGTACCGACGTACTTTGTGGTATTCTTAGGGTCACGAAGTGAAATCTGTGCCTCAAAGTTCTGGAAATTCAAAGCCTTGAAGATGATTTCGATGATGTTCATCACGCGGATGAACTCGTCTTTCACCTGGTCAGGACGGCAGAAGATGTGGGCGTCGTCTTGTGTGAACGAACGAACACGTGTCAAGCCGTGCAACTCGCCGCTCTGCTCGTAACGATACACTGTACCGAACTCTGCCAAACGGAGCGGAAGGTCTTTATATGAACGTGGCTGCCACTTGTAAATCATGCAGTGATGAGGGCAGTTCATTGGCTTCAGCAAGTAAATCTCGCCTTCCTCAGGAGTTGTGATCGGCTGGAAGCTGTCCTTGCCGTAATGATCCCAGTGACCTGATGTCACGTAAAGATTCTTGTTTCCGATATGAGGAGTGATAACCTGCTCATAACCATAGTGTTTCTGAATCTTTGTAAGATATTCCTGAAGACGGTTACGCAGAGCTGTACCTCTTGGGAGCCACATCGGGAGACCTTTGCCAACCATGTCGGTGAACATGAAAAGCTCAAGCTCACGACCGAGTTTGCGGTGGTCGCGTTTCTTAGCTTCCTCAAGAAGAACAAGGTATTCCTCGAGTTCTTTCTGCTTCGGGAAGGTGATACCATATATACGTGTCAGCTGCTTGCGGTTCTCGTCGCCACGCCAGTAAGCGCCAGCGATTGATGTCAGCTTCACGGCCTTGATGCATGACGTATCCGGGATATGCGGTCCGCGGCACAAATCGGTGAAAGTACCTGATTTGTAATATGTTATGGTACCGTCTTCAAGCTCATTGATAAGCTCTACCTTGTACTCATCGCCTTTCTCGGTGAAATATTTCAAAGCGTCGGCCTTGCACACGTCAACACGCTCAAATGCCTGTTTTTCCTTGGCAAGCTCAAGCATCTTTTTCTCAATCTTCACGAGGTCGTCCTCTGTCAATGTCATGTCGCCAGTGTCGATGTCATAGTAGAAACCGCTCTCGATTGCCGGACCGATGCCGAATTTCACGCCTTTGTAAAGCTGCTCGATGGCCTCTGCCATGAGGTGAGCCGACGAGTGCCAAACTGTAGCTTTTCCTTCAGGGTCGTTCCATGTAAACAACTGAATATTAGCGTCTTCGTTGATTGGACGAAGTGCGTCCCACATCTTGTCGTTCACCTTTGCTGACAACACGTTGCGAGCCAAGCCTTCGCTGATGCTTTTGGCAATGTCCATTGGCGTTACGCCCGCTTCAAACTGTCTGACTCCACCGTCAGGAAATGTAATATTTATCATATCAAATTATTTTTCGCAAAAAAGCGCTGCAAAATTACGAATTTTTTTAACACGAAATTCACTGATTATCAAAAATTTTTCAATCAATTTTAACACGCCTTAAATCCAGCAAATTCACGGGGTTTCCGTCGAATCCGCTCACCCTTTTGTTGACGAAGCGCAGCACCTCGTCGTAAAAAAGCACCACAACAGGCGCCTCAGTCATCATCAAAGAGTCCATTTCGTGATATATTTCAGCTCTGATTTTCAAGTCGTTAGTGGCAATCGCTTTCGCATAAAGCTCATCAAATTTCGTGTTCGAATAATGAGTGTAATTCGGACCTTTCGGAGCAAAATTTTCGGTCGTGAAAAGTGAAAGATAGTTCTCCGCGTCAGGATAGTCAGCCACCCACGACGAGCGGAAGAAAGGCAGACTGCATTGGGCACGTTTCTCACGCAATGCCGCCGGCATCATCTCCTCCACTTTGCAAACCAGTCCGACATCGGTCACCGACGATTGCACAAACTTCGCCAAATCGATGTAATCCTTTGTGGTATAAAGCTTTATCTCACTTCCCTGCAGATGATAATTCTCGATAATCTCGAACGCTTTCTGCTGGTTGAAGGCATATCCGATTTGTCCCAAAGAATCGTATCCTGGCAATCCCGTAGGGATAATTCCGCCATTTCCTGGTGTTCCGATGCCGTTTCTCAAATACCGCAGCATCTTCTCTCTGTCAATCGAATAATTCACCGCCTGACGCAACGCCACTTGACGCTCTTTATCATCTCTTTCCTCTTGATTATCAATATAAAACGAAAGATATTCAGTATTCAGATACGGCTCACGGATCAGATAAAAACGGTCTTCATATTTACTTCTCAAAAATCCGTCGCGAGTCAGAAGTTCGTCTTTGTAACGCGCATCCACTCCCGACATGAAATCGGTTTTCCCTTTCACAAACTCCATAAAAGCAACCTGCTTGTCGATAAGAAAACTCACTGAAACGGCATCAATATAAGGTAATCTTTGACCATTTTCAAACTCAAAATAATCAGGATTTTTGCGCATTACGAGGCGCACACCTTCTTTCCAATACTGAAATTTAAATGGTCCGGTTCCAACCGGATGACGGCCAAAGTTTTCGCCATAAAACTCGACCGCTTCGTGAGGCACCACTGAGGCGTAAGTCATTGATAATATGCCGAGAAACGCTGGAAAAGGCTTGTCAAGTTCAATCTGGAAAACAGAGTCGTTCTGCGCCCTGAAAGCGTATCCATTTTCATCTTGTTTCACTTGAGCGAAAATCCAAGTTCCTGGCGAACTTAACTTTCTGTCAATCAAACGGTTGAATGAGTATTCAAAGTCTTGCGCCACCACTCGCCTACTCTTTCCGTCAAAGCAGCTGTCGTTGTGGAAAAACACATCGTCGCGAAGCAAAAAAGTGTAGGTTTTTCCGTCTTCGGAGATGTCCCAACTCTTTGCCACCGCCGGCACCACGTTCATCTCGTTGTCGAAGGCTACCAGGCTGTTATACAATTGGTTACAAGCCCATATATGCGGCTGGTCTTTTGCATAAATCGGGTCCAAAGTGAGGATTCCCGCCGCCTCGTTGTACTTGAAAATCTTGAGGTTTTCGTCATCCGACTTTCGTCCGCACGAAGTGAAAAGCAAAATTGCGAATAATATGTAATATAGTTTTTTCATCACTGCAAAAATACAAAAATTTTCCATCTATTAAACTATTAAGCTACTAAGCTATTAAACTAAATTGTATTTTTGCAAAAAATTTGGAAGAAATGCGCATTAAAGAAATTCACAGCGACCGCGGCGTCCTCGTCATCACCGATTTCGGTGACCGCACGATGATTATCCCTTTGAACAACCGCGACAAACTGCTGAGTTTCATGCGCTCGAACGCCAGCAACACGCCACTCTTCCCGATGGAAGTGATCGACAGTCTCGCCAAAGTGGCCTCGCACAAGGTGCAAATCAAGATGGAGGCGAAGAAAATCCTTCCCGAGTGGCCTTATTTTGTTCTCGACGTAGACTTCAGGTATTCAAAGAGTTACGACATCTCTTTTGAGGAGCCGTTTTTCAAGTTCTCCCACCCTCTCGACGACGGCACCGACTTCTTCCGCGTCGAATACGAAGAGATTGAGAGCGACTTTACGCCCAACGGCAAATATCGTGGCGCCCACGCCCGCCGCTATCACCTCGACGAAATAATGGAAAGTCTGGAATATCTCGCAAAAGACACCCCAGACCTTGTACTTGAAGTTGTTATCCAGACGACTGCCGGAGAGATTTACACTTCAGAGAAAATCTCTTTAAACTTTCAACTTTAAACTACTCTAAACTCTACACTCTCAACTCTAAACTAATCAGGATTTGAATCCTGCTATTTTCTTGTGCGAATCAACCAGGAATTTATTGTAATCCAATGAGTTAACTTCTTGTTCTTTTTCGAGGGCGAGGTCCAAAACCTCGAGCATGTTGTCGACGAAATGGAACTGCAGGCCTTCGATGTATTCCTTCTTGATGTCCATGAAATCGCGCTCGTTGTCACGTGACAAAATGACATCTGTCACGGCGTTGCGCTTGGCAGCGAGCATCTTCTCCTGGATTCCGCCAACCGGCAAAACTCTGCCACGAAGTGTGATTTCGCCTGTCATTGCAAGCTTGTCCTTCACTCTGCGTTGTGTGAACGCCGACGTCAATGCTGTCAGCATGGTGATGCCTGCCGATGGTCCGTCTTTAGGTGTTGCACCCTCCGGAACGTGGATATGGACATTCCATTCCTCAAACACTATCGGATTGATTTTCAATTCGTTAGCATGTGCCTTGATAAACTCGTATGCTATCGTCGCCGACTCCTTCATCACGTCGCCGAGGTTGCCTGTCATGTTCAGTGAGCCTCTGCCCCTGCTCAAGCTGACTTCAATCGACAGAATCTCTCCGCCGACCGGAGTCCAGGCCAAACCGATGGCGACGCCTGGCATGGCATGTTTCACCTCTTCTTCGTCGTGATGCATAGGCACGCCAAGGGCTTTCTTGAGGTCATCCTCAGTGACTTTCTTCTCGTAGTTGCCACCGATAACGATTGATTTCGCCTTCTTGCGAATGACATCGGCGATTTTACGCTCAAGGTTACGAACGCCGGCCTCACGGGTGTAGTCGTCGATAATCTTATAGATGATTTCCTCAGAAAACACTACATCTTTCGACTTCAAGCCGTGTTCTTTCAGCTGTTTCGGAATGAGATGGCGTTTTGCAATCTCGTATTTCTCTTCACGCAGATAGCCGTTCAGGTCGATGATCTCCATCCTGTCGCGCAATGCCGGGTGGATGGTCTGAAGGTTATTAGCGGTGGCGATAAACATCACCTTCGAGAGGTCGTAATCCAACTCGATGAAGTTATCGTTGAAGGTGTTATTCTGTTCAGGGTCAAGGACTTCCAACAATGCTGCCTGCGGGTCTCCGTTGATGTTGTTGCCGCTTACCTTGTCGATCTCGTCGAGCACAAAGACTGGGTTCGACGACTTTGCCTTCTTCAGGTTTTGGATGATCCTGCCCGGCATTGCGCCGATGTAGGTCTTCCTGTGACCACGCAGTTCCGACTCATCGCGGACGCCACCCAACGACATGCGTATGTATTTGCGTCCCAACGCTTTAGCGATCGACTTACCCAACGAGGTCTTACCAACGCCTGGAGGTCCGACCAAGCACAAAATCGGGGCTTTCATGTCGTTTTTCAGCTTCAAAACAGCCAGATGCTCTACAATTCTGTCCTTGATTTTCTCAAGTCCGAAATGGTCTTTGTCGAGCACTTTCTGAGCGTGTTCGAGGTCGAAATTATCCTTTGTATATTCATTCCACGGCAGTTCAACCAGATATTCCAGATAGTTATGTTGAATACCATAATCCGCCTGCTGAGGATTCATTCTCTGCAGCTTCTGGAGCTCTTTTTCAAACACCTCAGCCACTTCCTTGCTCCATTTCTTCTTAGCCGCCTTCGCCTTCAGTTCCTTCACGTCCTGTTCGTTAGGCGTGCCGCCGAGCTCTTCCTGAATAGTCCTAAGCTGTTGATTAAGAAGGTATTCGCGCTGCTGCTTGTCGAGGTCGGTCTTCACCTTGCTCTGAATATGCTGCTTGAGGTCGACCATCTGCATCTCTTTGTTGAGAAGCTTCAGCAACTCATTGGCAAACTTCGTTATCTCGTTGATTTCCAACAGCTTCTGACGGTCTTCCATCTTCGCAACTAGGTTACTCGCGATGAAGTTGACCATAAACCATGGGCTCTCGATGTTACGGATAGCGAAGGTAGCCTCAAACGGCACCGCTCCTGACTTCTGCACGATCTGCATCGCCATGTCTTTGATGCTCTGTATCAGAGCCTTGAACTGACGGTCACGTGGCACTGCCGAGCTGTCGCCGTACGGAGTGATTCTGCCTCTCAGATAAGGCTCCGCGGCTGTTATCTCTTCCAGGCGGAAACGGCGTTTGCCCTGGATGATGACTGTTGTGTTACCATCTGGCATCTCCAGTGTTTTCATCACCTGAGCGATGGTACCTATCTCGAAAAGGTCGGCCTGCTGCGGATCTTCCACCTTGGCGTCGCGTTGCGTTATGACGCCGATGTCCATACCTTTTTTATATGCGTCCTTCACGAGACGTATTGTCTTGTTACGGCCCACGGTGATAGGTATGACAACGCCAGGAAACAGCACAGCGTTACGTAATGCCATTATTGGCAGTTCCTCAGGCAGCTGCGCGTCGATCATGCGTTTCTCGTCTTCAGGCGAAAACAGCGGAATATATTCGGTGTCAGCTTCGATGATGTCGCTGACAATGATTTCGTGGTTGATTTTATTACCCATAAAAACGTTTTTTCAAATAGCTTCCATCAAAAATCGTGCCAAGACATTTTGTCATGAAAAAGCCCTTGTCATTACTGGCAAGGGCAAAACTTCATTATGAAAAATTTAACAAACCTATTCCGTTATTATTTTTTCTTAGCTTCCTGGAATTTTTTGTACTTGCTGTTGAATTTATCAACGCGACCAGCTGTGTCAACAAGTTTCATCTTACCAGTGTAGAATGGGTGTGATGTGTTTGAAATCTCAAGTTTCACCAGCGGATACTCATTGCCGTCTTCCCAAACGATAGTCTCTTTGGTATTGATGGTGGAACGTGACATGAAAGCGTGGTCGTTTGACATGTCTTTAAACACGACCAGTCTGTAATTCTTTGGATGTATGTCTTTTTTCATTGCTGTATAATTTTCTTTCAATCGGGCTGCAAAAATACAACATTTTTTAATACGAAAAATATTTTTTTGAAAATTTTTTGAAAAAATTTATTTTCATTGATTTTTGTACACCATGTTAATTTTATTACTAACTTTGCAACGCAGAAAAATATCGAATTTTATAATTAAAAACAACTTAAAATATAACGTAATGAAACACAATTTCAATGCGGGACCATGTGTCCTTCCAAAAGAAGCCGTTGAATCAACAATCAACGCAATTCGTAACTTTGACAACACAGGTATCGGTTTGATGGAAATCTCACACCGTACTCCAGGTTGGGAGCGTATCATGGAGGAAACACGTCAGTTGTGGCGCGACATCCTCAATATTCCTGCAGAATATGAAGTCCTCTTCCTCGGTGGCGGCGCAAGCACACAGTTCTTCACAGTGCCGGCTAACCTTCTGAAGACAAAGGCAGCTTACCTCCAGACAGGTGTTTGGGCAAAGAAAGCCGCTAAAGAAGCTAAACTTTTCGGTAAAGTCGAGATCGTCGCTTCATCAGAAGACAAGAACTACACCTACATCCCGAAGGGCTACACCATCCCGACAGATGCTGACTACTTCCACATCACAACAAACAACACCATCTACGGTACAGAGATCCGCACCGATATGGATTGCCCGGTGACACTCGTTGCTGATATGTCATCAGATATCATGAGCCGTCCAGTCGATGTGAAGAAATATGGTTTAATCTATGGTGGCGCTCAGAAGAACGTCGGTCCTGCCGGCGTGACATTCGTCATCGTCCGTAAAGACCTCCTTGGCAACATCGGCGACCGCGCTTATATGAACCCGCTTCCAACAATGGTTGACTATAAGACACACGCTGCTGAAGAAGCCAAGAACATCAGCATGTTCAACACACCTCCGGTACTTCCTATCTTCGTCATGCACGAGACATTGACATGGTTGAAGAACACCATCGGTGGTGTCGAGGCTATGAACAAGCTCGCAGTCAAGAAGTCAAATATGCTTTACGAAGAAATCGACCGCAACAGCATGTTCGTCGGAACAGCTGAGAAAGACTCACGTTCAATCATGAACCACTGCTGGGTGATGGCTCCAGGTCGTGAAGACCTCCAGGATGCTTTCATGGCATTCGCAAAAGAACGCGGCATGGTCGGTATCAAGGGTCACCGTTCAGTCGGCGGCTTCCGCGCTTCATTATACAATGCCTGCCCAATCGAGTCAGTTGAGGCATTGGTACAGTGCATGCAAGACTTTGAAAAAGCTAACAAGTAAGACATTGGCTGTTGGCCATTGGCTATTGGCTATTGACAATTTAAAAAAAATATTGAAATGAAAGTTTTAGTAGCAACAGAAAAGCCATTCTCAGCAGCAGCTGTCAATGGAATCCAGAAAATAGTTGAAGAAGCAGGTTACAGCTTCGCAAAACTCGAGAAATACACCGACGTACAGCAGTTCTACGATGCAGTCGCTGACGCTGACGCTCTCATCGTGCGTTCAGACAAGGTGACGAAGGAAGTCATCGACCACGCCAAGAACCTCAAGATCGTGGTTCGCGCCGGCGCAGGTTTCGACAACCTCGACCTCGCAGCTTGCACAGCAAGAGGCATCGTGGCAATGAACACACCAGGTCAGAACTCAAACGCAGTCGCTGAGTTGGCAATCGGTATGATGATCTACATGGCTCGTAACACATTCAAACCTGGCACAGGTTGCGAATTGAAGGGCAAGAGAGTCGGTATCCAGGCCTACGGTAACGTCGGTCGCCTCGTGGCTGAAAAAGCCAAGGCTCTCGGCATGGAAGTCTGGGCATTCGACCCATTCGTACCAACAGAGAAGATGGAAGCTGAAGGCGTTCACGTTCCTGCAACACTCGAGGAACTCTACGCACACTGCGACTACATCTCATTGCACATCCCGGCAAACGACCAGACAAAGAACAGCATCAACTACGCTCTTCTTTCGAAGATGCCTAAGGGTGGCTGCTTAGTCAACACAGCTCGTAAGGAAGTCATTAACGAAGCTGACATGGAGAAGATGCTCGCTGAAAGAGCAGACTTCAAGTATGTCACCGATATCGCTCCGGCAAACGCAGAAGCATTGGCACAGTTCGCTCCACGTTTCTTCGCAACACCTAAGAAACAAGGTGCTGAGACAGCTGAGGCCAACATGAACGCAGGTCTTGCAGCAGCTCGCCAGATCGTGGGCTTCTTCAAAGACGGTTGCACAAAATTCCAGGTTAACAAATAAAACGAAACAATATGTCAGTTATAAGACCTTTCAAAGGATATCGTCCACCGGTTGATATCGTTGAGAAATTAGCTTCAAGACCATACGACGTTTTGAACACAGAGGAAGCTCGCGAGGAATGCAAAGGCAATCCTTACAGCCTTCTTCACGTGACCAAGGCTGAAATCGACCTTCCAGCAGGCCACAAAGACAGCGACCTTGAGACTTACATCAAAGTTGTTGAGAACTTCAACATGTTCAAAGACTACGGATGGCTCGTCCAGGATAAGGAAGAGAAGCTGTACATCTACGCTCAGAGCATGAACCCGAAAGATGCCAATGCTCACTGGCAGTATGGTATCGTGGCATGCGCTTGGAGTGAGGACTACATCAACAAAGTGATCAAGAAGCACGAGTTGACACGTAAGGACAAGGAAGAGGACCGTATGAAACACGTCCGCATCACCAACGCCAACGTGGAGCCAGTGTTCTTCGCATATCCGGCAGTGAACGAGATTGACGCCATCGTCAACAACATCGTCCGCCACGAGAAGCCAACATACGACTTCATCGCTAAGGAAGACGGCTTCGGTCACCGTTTCTGGGTCATCGACGACAAGGCTACCATCGCCAAGTTAGTTGAGTTGTTCGACAAGAAAGTCCCTGCAATGTACATAGCCGACGGTCACCACCGCAGCGCTGCAGCAGCATTGGTCGGACAGGAAAAGAAAGAGCACAACCCACACCACACAGGCAAAGAGGAATACAACTTCTTCATGACAGTTATCTTCCCTGACAATCAGTTGAACGTCATCGACTACAACCGCGTTGTTAAGGATTTGAACGGCTTGAGCAAGGACGAGTTCATCAAGGCTCTCGGCAAGACATACGTTGTCGAAGACATGGGAACAGAGATTTACAAGCCAGCCAAACTGCATGAACACAGTATGTACCTCGATGGTCACTGGTATAAGATGTCAGCAAAACCTGGCACTTACAACGACAGCGACCCAATCGGTGTTCTCGATGTTACTATCTTGAGCAACAACGTGTTGGACAACATCCTCGGCATCAAGGACCTCCGCACCGACAAGCGTATCGACTTCGTTGGCGGTATTCGCGGTCTCGGTGAGTTGAAACGTCGTGTCGATAACGGTGAGATGAAGGTTGCATTCGCAATGTATCCTGTTTCAATGAAACAGATCATCGACATCGCTGACACAGGCAACATCATGCCACCTAAGACAACATGGTTTGAGCCAAAACTCAGATCAGGTTTGGTAATCCACACACTCGAATAAGCTGTTGGCTTTTGGCCATTGGCTATTGGTTAAAAAAAATCCCGCTGCGGCGGGATTTTTTTGTATCTTTGCAAAAAATTTAGATCATTATGGAGAAATCTTTTGATCCCAATGCGGCGGCAGCGCTCGGCTCGGGAATCTACGGATTGCCCTGCACAGCTGAGGAAGCCGAGATTATCATCATCCCTGTGGAATGGGAGCTGACCACGAGTTACAACCGTGGCACTGTCGACGGTCCGAGTGCGGTGTTCGACGGCTCGATGCAGGTCGACCTCTGTCATCACGACTACCCCGATTTGTGGCAGCGTGGCATCTGGATGGATGAGTTCCCAAAGGAATTAAGGAAATTGCATGACAAATTGTCGCCTGTCAGCGAAGAGATCATCGAGGCTATCGAAAGCGGCGATGCCGACGAGTTTCCGTGGAAATACGAGGCAAAATACAAAGCCATCGAAGATGGATTTGAAAAGATGTTCGCCTGGCTGCGCGAGCGCATCGAGTTTTGGAAGAAACAAGGAAAGAAGGTGGGACTATTAGGCGGCGACCACAGCACACCTCTGCCCTATCACCAATACCTTAATAATATAATAGGTGTAAAATACGGAATACTGCACATCGATGCACACAGCGACCTGCGCGAGCGCTTCGAAGGGTTCGAATATTCGCATGCATCAATATTCTATAATGTTTTGAAACTTGAAAAAGTGGAGAAACTGGTGCAGGTTGCAATCCGCGACTACTGTCATCAAGAGAAGCAGCTGATTAAGGATTCAAAAGGCCGCGTGAAGGTATTTTACGACCGCGACAACCGCCGCAGGATGTACGAAGGCGCCACTTGGAAGCAAATTTGCGACGAGATAGTGAAGGAATTGCCTAAAAAGGTTTATATTTCAGTCGATATCGACGGTTTGGACCCGAAACTTTGTCCTAACACCGGCACTCCGGTTCCAGGAGGCATGGAATACGAAGAATTGATGTACTTACTCAACAGAATCAAGGAATCTAAGAAAGAGATTATAGGTTTTGATTTGTGTGAAGTCTCGCCTGGCGAAGGCACCGAATGGGACGGCAACGTCGGAGCGAGAGTGCTGTATCACCTTTGCGGAATCATTTAATGAATTGAAAATTGAGAATTGATAGTTGAAAATTATCAATAGTTATTAATTGTTAATAATTCTGAAAACAAAAAGAGGGAAACAGTGATCTGTGTTCCCTCTTAATTATTAAACTGTAAACGGTAAACGGTAAACCGTAAACTATTCCATGTTTGTGTACACTGCCTGAACGTCTTCGTCGTCTTCAACTTTATCGAGGAAGTTCATGATGCTTTCAATCTGTTCGTCGTTGAAAGCGACAGGGTTGTTAGCAAAACGCTGGAGGTTAGCCTTCACGATGTTGACTTTCATATTCTCCAATGCCTCGTGCATTGTGCCGTATGATGTCCAGTCACTGTAAGCGAAGGTGCCGTCTTCAGTCTCTTCAATCTCTTCGAGACCAGCGTCGATGAGTTCGAGCTCGAGGTCGTCCTTGCTCATTCCGGCAGGAATCTCGATCTGGAACACAGCCTTACGTGTGAACATATATTCAAGCTGACCGGTCTTGAGAAGCTCGCCGCCAGCCTTGTTGAAATATGAACGAACGTTAGCAACTGTACGTGTTGTGTTGTCTGTAGCGCATTCCACAACGCAGAGAACGCCGTGAGGACCCTTGCCTTCGTAGACGATTTCAACCATATCGGCCGTGCTCTTATCGGTAGCACGTTTGATAGCTGCATCGATATTGTCTTTTGGCATGTTTTCCGCCTTAGCATTAAGGATAGCCTGGCGAAGTTTAGGGTTCATATCGGGGTCGGGACCGCCTTCTTTTGCTGCGATTGTGATAATTTTTCCAAGTTTCGGGAACACTCTTGACATGTGGCCCCATCTTTTCATCTTAGCCGCCTTGCGGTATTCAAATGCTCTTCCCATTTTATTACAAATTTATTTTTCGGCCGCAAAGTTAAGAAAAATTTTTCTTATATAATATACAATGTGCAAAATTTTTACTTTAGCTGTTGGCTATTAGCTATTGGCAGCCAACGGCCAATGGCCAAAAGCCAATGTCAGCATCAGGTTTTCTGCTTTTTTTTCTTTGCAGCTGGAAACAACACATTATTCAATATCAGTCGATAACCCGGTGAATTAGGATGCATATCCAACTCAGTCGGCGGATCGCCCACAAGATGCTGGTAATCCTCAGGATCGTGACCGCCGAGGAAAGTCCAGAAACCATTGCCGTAATCGCCATGGATATAACGATCTTCCTCAAGTGCCGCATTGTCGCCAAGAACAACCACCGTCGGCTTCACATATTTCTTGTTGAAAGCAGTTGTCTGTCCCATAAACGCCTTTATCATCTTTTCATGATCCTGCGTAAGCATGGTCGGAACAGGATCCCATTTTGCTGAAAAATCAAATAATAAGAAGAAATCGTTGCCTTCTCTCACTGATTTAGGACGCGTCAGTGTCACATCGATATTCGAAACCTCATATTCTTGAGGGTTTGTCGAGACGGTAAAGTCAGTGAAAGCGAAACAGTTGTCGTAGTTCAAACGCTGCGGATCGCCTGGACGGATAGCGTCGCCATCGAACATCACATCACATATGTCAAGGCCGTCGGCAGCCAAAGCGATATCGAAGCTATCGGGAGCCGAACACATAGCGAAGAGATAGCCACCTCCAGCCACAAAATCACGGATTTTCTTTGCGACAGCGAGTTTCAGTTGCGAAACCTTGGCAAAACCATGCCGTTTCGCCGTCTCCTCCTGTTTTTTCACGTCTTCCTGATACCAAGGATAATTTCTGTATCGTGCCCAAAACTTGCCGTATTGACCGGTAAAATCTTCATGATGCATGTGAAGCCAGTCGTAGGTCGGCAAAACACCGTCTAAAACTTCGTCATCATAGATGATATCGTAAGGAATCTCAGCGTAGGTAAGCACCAACGTCACCGCGTCGTCCCAAGGGAGAATGTTTTTCGGGGCGTAGACGGCCAAGCGCGGCACTTTCTGCAGTTTCATCTCGTCCATATTCACGCCAGGGTCAGCAATTTCAGCTAAAATCGCTTCGGCCTGAACGTCGGCGATCACCTGATACGACACGTTGCGGAGCTTGCATTCGCGCTCAAACATCTCGTGATACGGCATCAGATAACTTCCGCCTTTATAATTGAGCAGCCAACTTATCTCGACCTCGCGTTCGAGCACCCAATAAGCCACTCCGTAGGCCTTCAGATGGTTGGTCTGCGTTTCATCCATCGGAATCAGTATGTAGGCAGCAAAGATTTTCGGCAGAGCCAACATCATGATTATCAATAGGATTATATATTTTTTAAACTTTTTCATCTTTATCAGAATAATAATGCAAAGATAACAAAAAATTTTAGTATTTTTGCAGGTTGAAATATTGAAAATTTAATTTTTATACGTAATAATATGGAAAACACAACATTAAAAAAGACTGCATTGAACGCAATGCACTATGAAATGGGCGCCAAGATGGTTCCATTTGCAGGTTTCGACATGCCGGTTCAGTTTGAAGGCGTGAACGTTGAACACGAGACAGTCCGCAAGGGCGTTGGTGTTTTCGATGTGTCACACATGGGTGAATTCCGTGCAAAAGGTCCTAAGGCTTTCGCATTGGTACAGCGCTGCACATCTAACGACGTGGCAGCATTGGTCGACGGCAAGGTTCAGTACACCTGCCTCCCGAACGGCAAAGGCGGCATCGTCGACGATATGCTCGTTTACCGCATCTCGGCTGACGAATATTTCATGGTTCCAAATGCAGCCAATATCGATAAAGACTGGGCTTGGATGTCGGAAGTCGCTGAAGAGATGGGTATGAAGCTCGGCGTTGACTTCATCAACGAGAGCAACCAGTGGTCACAGCTCGCAGTGCAGGGCCCTCTCGCACTCAAGGCTATGCAGAAGCTCACAAAGGCTAACGTCGTCGACATGGAATACTACACATTCCAGATCATCGAGTTCGCTGGTGTGAAGGACATCATCTTCTCAACAACAGGTTACACTGGCGCTGGCGGATGCGAGATCTACATCCCGAATGCAGAAGCTGTGAACGTTTACAAGAAGGTTCTCGAAGCAGGTAAAGAGTTCGGCATCAAACCTATCGGTCTGGGCGCACGCGACACTCTCCGTCTTGAGATGGGATTCTGCCTCTATGGCAACGACATCTGCGACACCACCTCTCCTATCGAGGCTGGTCTCGGCTGGATCACCAAGTTTGTCGACGGCAACGACTTCATCGACCGCGCCTACAACGAGAAACAGAAAGCTGAAGGCGTCACACGCAAGCTCGTCGCTTTCGAGGTCACAGGCAAAGGCATCGCACGTCACGAATATGAGATCTGCGACGCTGAAGGCAACCACATCGGTGAAGTGACATCAGGCACCATGGCACCGTCAGTGAAGAAAGCTATCGGTATGGGCTATGTGAAGAAAGACTTCTCGAAGGTCGGCACTGAGATCTTCATCAAGGTGAGAGACAAACTCATCTCGGCAGTCGTGGTAAAGTTACCTTTCTATAAAGGTTAATCACTTAACTATCAATCAAAAAGGCGACCCTGATGGGTCGCCTTTTTTTTATCTTTTATCTTTTAACTATTATTCATTGTATTTCCCTATCGTCCAGACGATACCCGCTCGGATATTCGCCGTACGGTAAGCCGAGGTCATCTCCAGAGCCGGAGAGCCTAACTTGGTGACGCACAGGATGTTGTCGGTGACAGCATAGATATTGAATGCTCCAGCATGCAAGCCGAGGCCAACGCCTACCGCTGTTCCGGTGTAATCCGACAAGGTGCAGTTGAGCATCAGGTTGATATGATTCAAAAACACACCGCTGTAAGCCAATGTCAAAGCCGGATAAACCTGATCTTTCACGAAATACATCTGTCCGATAGCCGTTGCGCGCAACATTGGGCAGAGTTCGAAATAACCCTGAAGCATGAGTCTGGTCTTAAGATAAGTATTGTAATCCTTACCTTTTTCCATGAAAACGTCGCCCCATACCTCTTTGGCGATATCTTCAACCATCGATGAATAGTCGAGTTCCATGGTCTTGATCTCGTCAAGGTCGTCGAACAAACCATCGTTGAGCATCACATTATTTCTTTCGATAGTCTTGGTCCTGGTCTCAGTCCATCTGATAAATCCGAGGTCGTAGATACCTGCAGCCACGCCGAAATGTTTGTTGATGGTGTAAGAAGCGCCAAGGTCGAGGCCATAGCCGATATTCTCGCTCAAATCGTACAGACGGTTTGAAGCCACCGAGTCCATCGATTTAAGAAAATCGTCAAGATTTTCGCCTTCAACCTGAAGCACTGTAGCTGCCTTGACGTTCAAATCGACGTCGGCAGTCATGATGTAGCTGTTAGGATCGGTATAAATCTTAGTCTTTCCGTTGTCGATGCTCACATTTGCCAAGCCGAACAGCACTTTCGGACGCATACCGAGGGTGAGTCGGTCGTTAACCTTAGCCTGAACGCCAAGAGCGAGTTCCGAGAACATCGTGACATCCATGCCGAGCTTGAAGTCGCAAGGATTGTCGTTGCCCAGGTAATGACCGTTACCGAAAACGAAGAATCCCAAGAAATCTCTTGAATAATTGAGATCGGTATTCATCCTCAATCTCCAGTCGATATTGATAAAGAACCTGTTTACTCTGAATCCTGCATTGGCAAAGTCGAGTGAGATACTTGTATTGAAGACATTATCAAACTCATCGAGGTTGTTCACAAGAGCCACACCGTCGATGACGGTCTCGTTTTTACCGAGCATGTCGTTGTATTTAATGCTCGAGTTGAACACTGCAGCGTTGACGTTCGAGAATGCCACGCCCACCATTCCTCTGTAAGGAACGTTGATACCAGGGTTATAGTAGTTGGAATAAGGCATCTGCGGCAGCAAGGTGAAGCCGATACCGTCGTTCTGAGCCTTTGTTGCAAGTGATGAGCAGATTAAAACTGCGATGATCAAAAGTCTAAATATCTTTTTCATAACACGCCCTCCTTATTATTAATCATCATGATGGTCACCACCAATGTTTATTTCAGTAGTCTTTGTCAGCATACGCATTCGGAGTGCGATATTGTTCGATTCTCGGATGAGCACCGGGTCTTCCTGGAAGTCGGTATTGACGCCGAGTCGGAGTATCATCTGGTCGGCTCGCATTACATTGCTGAGTTTCCTGTCGGTGATGACTGTTGTCAGTGATGCCGGCTCGTTGTAGAGGATTGTGCCTCCTTCGTCGAACAGTGAGTCGATAACGTGTCCGTGTCTCATAAACAGACCTTGCATCTGCACTTCAAGCGGAATCTTATTATCGTAATCGATGAAGAATTTTATTTCATCGAAGTAGTTATTCACGTTTACATCTTCGCCAAAGTTGATATTTATGGTGTCGGTATAACGCAAGTCGGTGATTTTGAATGAGAAAGGCATCTCAACATCGGCGATAACATCTACCGATGAGGTGTCTGATATCGAGATATGATCGCCTGGCATCGCCATCGTCACCTGTCCGTCGAAGTCGAGGCGTGTGTAGCCTGCGAGCGCGTCGATCTGGTCGGTGAAGCCTGTCACGGTGAAGTGGCGGTAAAGCCCGTTTGTCGGGTAGATATCCACGTCGACATGATCGGCCGCGAGCAGGTCGGTGACGAGGCCAGTCCTCGAGTTGAAGAATTCCAGCGTGGTGATGTCGCCGTCGGCCATCATACCAAAGGTGTTACGATAAGTGATGTGAATCCTCGGCACCGGGAGCCATGCGCTGCCGCTTAAGCCATTGATACCGAAGTCGATGGCGGCGTTATCGGAGAATATTGAGTCGAGAGGCTTGGTCACAATGGCGTACACTGTCTTGAATCCGACGCCAGTCAGACCGCCTGTAGAGGTACATTCATAGTCACCGCCCAGGTAGACGCCGCTGTCGACGTGCAAGGTGATGCGTGCGCCGAACGACACCGTGTCTTCAACAGGAATCACACGATAGTTAGCCAGATTTACCTGGTGGTCACGCATGTTGTAGTCGATTGGGATAACGAGAGGCTCACCGTCGGAAGAGATCAACTCATTGGAGAAAATCTCGATTCTTCTAAGCTGCTCAATCTGCGGTTCCACACTGAAGCCGAAGCTCATCACACCCTTGCGGAGGAGCACCGAGTCGATATCGAATCCATCAAAATCGAACGGCACCGTCATAAACTTTTCGACTTCTATCACCGTGTCGTGGTTGTTCGTCGGGTCGAACATAGGCATTGTGAACGACGTGACTGTCGTAAAGTCGATGTCTTCGATGCCAGCGTCGAGCAGGTCGCTGGCCTTAAGGACTCCGTTGACTGAGTCGGCATAATAGGCAAAGATCGAGTCGTTGCGCACTCTCAGCCATGAGTTGCAGGTGCTGTCCAAGTCGTTCAGGAGATCCCTTACGGAGATGGTGTCGTTGAATATCGCGATTGCAAACTGATTATCGACGGCAATTTTTTTAACCTCCTGTTTCTTGCAGGATGCCGTCGACAACGCTACAAGAACAACGAGAACCGTCATGATTGTAATCTTTAATAATCGTTTCATTTTATAAAAAATTTAGTTAAACTTCGCATTTAAACTACAAAATTAAACATTATTTCAATATTGACACATAAAAATGTGGATTTTAGCATTAAATTTTTTTGAAAATTTTTGTTACGCGTATATAAAAAAGTTGTAATTTTGCAGTCCGAAAAATTTAGAGAAAAAGAATAGATATGTATTTAACTGCAGAAAAGAAAGAAGAGATTTTCGCAAAGTACGGTAAGAATGCACAGGATACCGGCTCAGCAGAAGGACAGATTGCATTGTTCACATTCAGAATCAAGAATTTGACAGAGCACATGAAGACCAGCAAGAAAGATATCGCAACAAAGCGTTCACTGGTCGCTCTCGTAGGTAAGAGAAGAAAACTCCTCGCCTACCTCAAGAAGAATGATATCGAGAGATATCGTACTATCATCAAGGAATTAGGTATCAGAAAATAAAAGCATTGTTAATCAATGCCCTTGCGAAAAAAGGCAATGTTTGTTGCCTTTTTTCGCATTGTTGTATGCCTAATCAAAAGCGGTTTTTATTTAATTAATTATTAAAAAGTTTTATTATGGGTCCAGAAGGTATTAAACAGACCGTACAGACTGGTAAGGACATTATTACCATTGAGACAGGACGTCTGGCCAAGCAGGCCGACGGTGCAGCGGTAGTGACATGCGGTAAGACAGTGTTGCTCGCAACAGTGGTTGCGGCAAAAGAAGCGAAAGACGATGTCGATTTCCTGCCTCTTTCAGTCGATTATAAAGAAAAATACGCCGCTACAGGCAAATTCCCTGGCGGTTTTTTCAAACGCGAAGGCAAGCCATCAGATTATGAGATTCTGATCTCACGTCTCGTTGACCGCGCCATCCGTCCATTATTCCCTGACGATTTCCACGCTGAAATCCAGGTTCAGATCACATTGCTCTCAGGTGAGACCAACGTTCTCCCTGACGCTTACGCAGCATTGGCAGCATCAGCAGCTATCGCAGTTTCTGATATCCCGTTCCACGGTCCTATCTCGGAAGTGCGCGTGGCAATGATCAACGGCGAATACGTCATCAACCCGCGTGCCGACGAACTCGAGAACGCCGACCTCGAACTCATGGTGGGTGCCACAATGAAAGACATCTGCATGGTGGAAGGCGAATCGAAAGAGATCTCAGAAGCCCAGATGATCGGCGCTTTGAAAGCCGCTCACGAGGCCATCAAAGGTCAGGTGCAGGCTCAGCTCGACCTCGCTTCAAGAGTAGAAAAAGCTAACCCTAAACGCGAATACTGCCACGAAGTCAACGACGAGGATCTCCGCGCCGACATGATGGAGTGCTGCTACAAGCCATGCTACGACTTCGCTCTCACCGGCAACGCCAACAAACACGAGCGCGAGGACGCATTCCAGGCAATCCTTGACAACTATCTCACAAAATACACCGAAGAGGAACTCGAAGAGAAGACTCCGATGGCAAAACGTTACTTCCACGACATCGAGCGTAAGGCAGTGCGTGACGCCATCTTGATCGAGCGCAAACGTCTCGACGGCCGTAAACTCGACCAGATACGTCCAATCTGGACAGAAGTCGATGTGCTTCCTTCATGCCACGGCTCAGCCATCTTCACACGTGGTGAGACACAGGCATTGGTGACAGTGACACTCGGCACCAAGCTCGACGAGCAGACCATCGACGGCGCTGTCGTCGAAGGCACAAGCAACTTCATGCTGCATTACAACTTCCCAAGCTTCGCCACAGGCGAATGCAAGGCCAGCCGCGGTGTCAGCCGTCGCGAAATCGGTCACGGCAACCTCGCTGAGAGAGCTCTCAAGAACATGATTCCTTCAGGCGAAGAGAATCCTTACACCATCCGCGTGGTATCGGACATCCTCGAGTCAAACGGCTCATCGTCAATGGCTTCGGTGTGCGGTGGCACATTGGCATTGATGGATGCCGGCGTGAAGATGAGAAAACCTGTCGCAGGTATCGCAATGGGACTTATCACCGACAACGAGAAATACGCTGTCTTGTCAGATATCCTTGGCGATGAGGACCACCTCGGCGACATGGACTTCAAGGTCACAGGTACCGTTGACGGCATCACAGCATGCCAGATGGATATCAAGGTCGACGGACTTTCATACGAAGTGTTGAGTGAGGCTCTCGAGCAGGCAAAGGCCGGCAGAATGCACATCCTCGGCGAGATGGCCAAGACCATCACCGAGCCACGTGCCGACTACAAAGAGTCAGTGCCACGTATCGAGAAACTTATCATTCCTAAGGACTTCATCGGCGCAGTTATCGGTCCTGGCGGAAAAGTTGTTCAAGAGATTCAGAAGACCACTAACACCGTCATCGTCATCACTGAAGACGAGAAATGCGGCATGGTGGAGATCGCTTCCACCAACAAGGACGACCTCGAGGCAGCTAAGGCCAAGGTGCGCGCTATCGTTGCAGTTCCTGAGGTTGGCGAGGTTTACGACGGCACAGTGAAGTCAATCATGCCGTTCGGCGCTTTCGTCGAGATTCTTCCGGGTAAAGACGGTCTGCTCCACATCTCAGAGATCGATTACAAACGTCTTGAGAGCATGGACGGCGTCCTGAAGGAAGGCGACAAGATTCAGGTGAAGCTCATCGACATCGACCCTAAGACCGGCAAGCTCCGCCTTTCGAGAAAGGCTTTGTTACCGAAACCGGAAGGTTACGTCGAGAAGCCTGAGAGACCGCGTGGCGAGCACAAGGGCGGTGATCATAAAGGTGGCAAAGGCGAACACAGAGGCCCGAGACACGAAAAGAAGTAAGAAATCCTAAACAATAAAATATGAGGCAGTTAAAGATTACCAAACAAGTTACCAACAGGGAAACAGCTTCTTTGGATAAGTATCTCCAGGAGATTGGTAAAGTTGAATTGATAACGGCTGACGAGGAAGTCGAGCTTGCGCAGCGCATCCGTCAGGGCGACATGGCCGCTTTGGAGAAGCTCACGAAAGCAAATCTTAGATTCGTAGTCTCCGTATCGAAACAGTACCAAAATCAGGGATTAAGCCTCCCCGACCTCATCAATGAGGGCAACCTCGGTCTTATCAAGGCGGCACGCCGTTTTGACGAGACAAGAGGTTTCAAGTTCATCTCTTACGCTGTGTGGTGGATCCGTCAGTCCATCCTCCAGGCTCTTGCAGAACAATCGCGAATAGTCCGACTTCCATTAAACAAGATCGGCTCGATTAACAAAATCAACAAGACATATGCAAAGCTGGAGCAGGAATTCGAACGCGAGCCTAACGCCGAAGAGATAGCTGAAGTCCTCGACCTCACCGAAGCCGAAGTCAAGGAATCGATGAAAAACGCAGGCCGTCATGTGTCAATGGACGCTCCTCTCGTGCAGGACGAAGACAACAACATGTACGACGTCTTGAAGAGCGACGAGGTGGTGACACCGGAGACCGAGTTGCTCAACGAGTCACTCAGAAAGGAAATTGACCGCGCTATTTCGACTTTGACACAACGCGAGGCCGACGTCGTCCGTCTCTATTTCGGACTCAACGGCGGTCACCCGATGACTTTGGAGGAAATTGGCGAGAAGTTTGACCTCACGCGCGAGCGTGTCCGTCAAATCAAGGAGAAGGCAATACGCCGCTTGAAACACACAAGCAGAAGCAAGATTCTCAAGAGTTATCTTGGTTGATCTTACATTATTTGAATTATTAGGACTTAACAGGGCTACGCGAGTGGTCCTGTTATTTTTTTGCAAATTTTGCTTTTTCTAAAATATTTTGTATCTTTGCAGATTGTATTAAACATTTTTGACCATGCAGAAATTAATCGCTCCATCGTTGCTTTCAGCAGATTTCCTTCATCTTTCAAGGGATATCGATATGGTGAATAAAAGTCAGGCCGATTGGTTCCATTGCGACATCATGGACGGGGTGTTCGTGCCGAATATCTCTTACGGCATCCCGCTGGTGCAAGCCATTAAAAAAGAAGCACTTAAGCCTCTCGACGTACATCTCATGATAGTCGAACCCGACCGTTATTTCGAGAAGTTCCGCGACGCGGGAGCCGACATCATCACCTTCCACTACGAGGCAAGCACCCATATCCATCGCAGCGTGCAGATGCTGAAATCACTGGGCGTGAAAGCCGGCGTGGTGCTGAATCCTCACACCTCGGTCGAACTGCTCGAAGATATTTTGGGCGATTTAGACCTTGTATTATTAATGTCTGTAAATCCAGGATTCGGAGGTCAGAAATTCATCGAACGCACATACACTAAGATTAAAAAACTTCGTCATATGATTGAAATTCAAGGACTTAAGACTATGATTGAAGTCGATGGCGGAGTGAATGTCGAGAATGCACCGAAACTGTTCAATGCCGGAGCCGATGTTTTGGTTGCAGGGAATGCAGTTTTCAAGTCGGAAGACCCGATGAAGACTATTGAACTCATGAAAAGTTGAGAGTTTAAAGTGTAGAGTTTAAAGTCAGTTTAATAGTGTAAAGTTGAAAGTTAAAAGTTAAAATTATAAGTAATATGAACGAAGTAGTATTAAAACTTAAACCGGAAAACGTCTGGAAGGAATTCCAAGGCATCATGGGCGTGCCACGTCCGTCGAAAAGAGAAGAAAAAATGGTCGCTTACCTCGAAAAATGGGCAAAAGACCATAAAGTGGAATACAAGAAAGAGAAATGCGGCAATATCATCATGACAGTGCCGGCAACCAAAGGCATGGAGAACCGCCAGACCATCATTCTGCAGGCTCACATGGACATGGTGTGCGAGAAGAATGGCGACAAGAAACACGACTTCGACAAAGATCCTATCGAGGCTGTGTTGAAAGGCGAATGGCTGCACGCTAACGGCACCACCCTCGGTGCTGACGACGGCATAGGAGTGGCTGCGGCATTGGCAGTAATCACTGATAAAAACGTGAAACACGGTCCGCTCGAGTGCATCTTCACCGTCGACGAAGAGACTGGCCTCACCGGCGCCGAGAAACTCGACCCGAAAGACTTCACAGGCCGTATCCTCCTCAACCTCGACTCGGAAGACGAAGGCGAGATCTTCATTGGCTGCGCAGGCGGCATGGACACCATCGTCAAGATTTTCTACCAACTTGAGAATGCTCCTGAAGGCTATATACCTTACGACATCAAGGTCAGCGGACTGAAAGGCGGTCACTCAGGCGACGATATCAACAAGAACCTCGCCAACGCTAACAAGCTGTTAGCCAGAATCTTATGGCAGGCAACCAACGATTTCGACCTCAGAATTTATGACATCCAGGGCGGAAATCTGAGAAACGCCATCGCCCGCGAGGCAACAGCAGTAGTGTTCATCCCATTCGACCTCACCAAGAAATTCGAGGCAATGGTTAAGAAGTTTGAAAAGAACTTCAAACACGAATATCAGGTCGCAGACCCAGGAATCACTGTGAAAGCCAAAAAATCGGAGCTCACGCCTGATGTGGTCATCGACGAGATGACACAGTTCGACCTCCTGAACGGTCTCCTCACCTGCCCTCACGGCGTCATCGAGTGGTCGCAAACCATCCCTAACTTCGTGGAGACATCGACAAACCTCGCTTCGGTGAAGAAAAAAGAAGGTTATTTCTTCATCCAGACATCACAGCGCAGTTCCATCGAGTCGGCTAAGGAATACGCAGCAGCCATGGTCGAGGCTTGTTTCAACCTCGCCAACGCAGAGGTGCAGCACACCGACGGCTACCCGGGCTGGACACCTAACCCGAATTCGAAAATCTGCGCCATCGCTGAGAAAGTCTATAAGAAACGCTTCGGCAAAGACCCGAAAGTTAAGGCCATCCACGCTGGTCTGGAATGCGGTCTCATTGGCGACAAGATCGCTGGCATGGACATGATTTCATTCGGTCCGACACTCCGCGGCGTGCACTCACCTGACGAGAGAATCGAGATCAAGACAGTCCAGATGTTCTGGGATTTGCTGTGCGATATCTTGCTCGAAGCTCCGAAAAAATAGTGTAGAGTTTAGAGTGTAGAGTTTAGAGAAGGGGCGTCGTTGAGGCGTCCCTTTTTCATTTTCTTCA
>LUZN01000053.1 GCA_001603665.1 Bacteroidales bacterium Bact_22 | reverse complement strand
ATATTAAGGTATAAATCATTATGTGTCAAGGATTTAATTGTAAAATTTTATTTAGATTTCTTTCATAAAAATGCAAGTTTTGTTAAAAATTTTTTACATTGTAAAAATAATAATTAAAAGTTGTGTGATTTTTTGTTTAATTTTGTAGGGTAAAACAAAATAACATATATGGCTGATGAAGCAAAACAAGGATACGTGTATATCCTGACCAATCCGAGTTTTAAGGAAGACTGGGTGAAGATTGGCAAAAGCTCACGTCCGGTGGATGTGCGCTCGAAGGAGCTCGACAACACTGCAGTGCCGTTGCCATTTGAGATTTTCGCCACGATGAAGACCTGCAAATACAACGAGGTTGAGAAACTTGTGCATAAGACCATCGATCGCCTGACTGATTTGAGGATTCGCCAGAATCGTGAGTTTTTCAACGTGGCTCCGCAAGTTGCACTTGATATTTTTAAGGATATTGCAGGAACAATCGATGATGCCGAAGTTGTTTTGTATGAAGACAACCAACCTGTTTCAGCCAAAGACGTTGAGAAAAAAGAGAAACGCGAAATTAAACGCGGACGTTTCAAATTCAGCATGGTTAACATCCCGATTGGCTCAACATTAACATTTATCCCCACAGGCATCGAAGTAAAAGTGGCCAGCGATGACCAAATAGAATACGAAGGCAGAATTTACAAACTTTCGCCTTTTGTTGGAACTTTCATGCCAGCTGACAAACGAAATGCTTCTGGTGCTTATCAAGGCTCAAAGTACTTTAGTTATCAGGGGAAAGTGCTGGAAGAGATGAGAATGGAAATGGAAAAAGAATAGTAATATGGCAAAAACAGAAAAACAAAATAAAAAACAAGCGAAAAGCATGGAATCAGCTCTGTGGGAGTCGTGTGACAAATTGCGTGGAGCTGTAGAACCTTCGGAATATAAACATGTTGTGCTGAGTCTCATCTTCCTTAAATATGCTGGCGACCGTTTTGAACAACAGAAACAAGAACTTATTGAGCAGGGACTTAAAGAATATATCGACCAGGTTGAATTCTATACGGCAGAAAATGTGTTCTATTTGCCAGAAGAGTGCCGTTGGTCTTATATCATGGAAAATGCCAAGCAATCCAATATTTTCCAAATTATTGACGATGCTCTGTCAAACATCGAGAAGAAAAACAAACAGTTGGCGGGAGCTCTTCCAAACAACTATTATTCTAATCTCGGACTTGATAAGACCAAATTCGCTTCGCTGCTTGATGAGATAAATAAGTTGGACACAGTGAAAGATTCGGAAAACGACCTGATGGGACGTGTTTACGAGTATTTCCTTGGTAAATTCGCTATTAAAGAAGGCAAGGGTAAAGGAGAATACTACACTCCTAAATCAATAGTGAACCTTATTGCCGAACTCATTGAGCCTTACGATGGAAAGATTTACGACCCTTGTTGTGGCTCGGGTGGCATGTTTGTGCAGTCGATGAAGTTTGTGAAGGCCCACCATGGCAACCAAAAGAACGTTAGCGTTTACGGACAGGAGAACACAAACACCACTTTCAAACTGGCTCGAATGAACCTCGCAATCAGAGGAATTTCTGCGGATATTAAACAAGGCGATACATTCCATAATGACCAGCACCAAGACTTGAAAGCTGACTATATAATGGCTAATCCGCCATTTAACCAGAAAGACTGGCGCGACGACAACCAACTCACAAGCGATGCACGTTGGAGCGGCTATGACACTCCGCCTACATCTAATGCCAACTATGGCTGGATTTTAAACATTCTGTCCAAGCTTTCTACTAATGGCGTTGCTGGTTTTCTTCTTGCAAACGGAGCTTTGAGCGCTGACGGTACAGAACTCGCCATCCGTAGGAAACTCATTGAAAACGATAAAGTTGAGGCTATCATTATCTTACCGAGAAACTTGTTCTATTCCACCGACATTAGCGTTACTTTGTGGATTTTGAATAACAACAAAAAGGCACATGTGGTGACGAAAAATGGTCATGAGATTCATTATCGTGATCGAGAAAACGAGATTCTTTTCATGGATTTGCGACAGATGGGCGTGCCGTTTGAGAAGAAATATGTAGAACTTGACCCCAATACGAGAGACAAGGTTACTCGCACATACCACAATTGGCAGCAGGAAGGATTCAAAGAGACATATCACAATGAAGCGGAATACTGTTATTCGGCTACTCGCAGTGAGATAGAGCAAAAGGGTTGGAGCCTTGTGCCAAGCAAATATATCGAGTTCCGCAACCGCGACGAGCAGATTGACTTCGACGCTAAAATGCAGGAGCTTCAAAAAGGTATGCGTGAATTGCTGAAACAGGAGGATGAGAGCAAGAAAGAACTCGAAAAACTGTTCGAGAAGTTAGGATACAAACTATAAAATTCTTTCCAGTTTTTAAAATATTGGAAAGAATTGGAAAAAATTTTGTATATTTGCAGCGTGATAAAATACATAGATTATGATTGAGAAAGCACCTAAATTGACGGAACAAGATTTGTTAAGATTCTATACCAACAAAGGATATAGTAATGATTCTGATGTAAATATAGTAATTGACAAAGCTAATGAGAACTACGAATACTGGGACACTGTAAAATACAAAAAACGTCCTGATTACTGTTCGGCTGAGGAATTATGGAAACGTGTAAAGATGTCGCGTATCTTAATGATGGTAAATACATGGGATAAATACAAAATTGATTTCGGATTTACTAACAAAATGCAACGTCTTTGTCATGAGTTTGACATGAACTTCGGACAAGGATGGATGTATCAGCCGGATATCACTGAAGATAACAAGAAGCAGTATTTGAGAAGCTCTTTGATGGAGGAAGCTATCTATTCAAGTATGATTGAGGGAGCTGCAACTACACGTAAGGTGGCTAAAGAGATGCTTCGTTTGAAAAAGCAGCCGAAGGACAGGTCGCAGCAGATGATTGTGAATAACTATAACACAATTCAGTTTATCTCAAGTCATAAAGACACTCCATTGTCTGTTGAATTGTTGCTTCAGATTCATCGTCTTATTACTGAGAAGACATTGAAAAACGAAGAAGATGCCGGACGTTTCCGTAAGGATGAGGATGATATAGTGGTGTTTGATGTTATGGCAGGGGAAACAGTTCACACGCCTCCAGCGGCTGCAGCACTGCCACATTTTGCCAATGATTTGTGCAAGTATTTCAATGATAAAGATGCAAAGCCTTATGTCCATCCAATAATTCGTGGAATAATAATTCATTTTATGATTGGTTATTTTCATCCGTTTGTTGATGGAAACGGTCGTACCGCACGTGCTTTGTTCTACTGGTATATGTTGAAGGAAGGATATTGGATGACCGAATATCTGTCAATATCACGTGTGATTGCAAAATCGAAGAAATCATACGAGAAAGCTTATTTATATACTGAAGCTGACGATATGGATCTAGGTTATTTCATTAACTACAATTTAAAGGTGTTGGAACAGGCATATCGTGAGTTGAAAGAGTATATACAACGTAAGCAGGCGGAGAAAAAAGCTTCATACCAGTTTATGCGGTTGGGATATATCAATGATAGGCAGGCGCAAGTCATACAAAGATTTGTTGACGACCCGAGCGAAATTATCACGGTTAAGGATTTACAGGAGCGGTTCTTTATCAGTCCGACTACTGCAAAGCAGGATATTGTGCATTTGATGGAGCGCGGATTGCTGAAAGAAATAGCCTTCAACAAGGTTAAGAAAGGCTACATAAAAGGTGAAAAATTTGATGAAATATTGGCAACAATAAGTTGATAATTCTTTCCAGTATTTGCAAAATTGGAAAGAATTGGAAAATAACAAACAAATGGAATATAAACGTTTAGGCGACTATATCAGAGAAGTGAATGTTCGTAATTCGGATTTGATGGTTACGAACTTGCTGGGTGTGAACTTGTCCAAGCAGTTTTTTCCTTCAATCGCTAATATCATAGGAACGGATTTGTCGAAATACAAAGTTGTCCATAAGAATCAATTCGGATGCAAGTTTATGAGCGTTGGTCGTGATGGGATCCTCCCAATTTCTATAATGAAAGACGACGAACCGGCAATCATTTCCAGTGCTTATTATGTATTTGAGGTAAAGGATGAAAATGTTTTATTACCTGATTATTTGATGATGTGGCTGCGCCGTCCTGAGTTTGACAGACAATTAGCATTTTATGCAGGTGCAGACGTCCGTGGTGGTGTTAATTACGATGATTTCTGCGAAATGCCGATATTTGTCCCCACTATCGCCCGCCAACGTGAAATCGTATCTGAATATGAAACGCTTTCCAACCGCATTCGCCTCAACGAGCAGATGATTGTGAATTTGGAAGAAACAGCGCAAGCGTTGTACAGAAAGATGTTTGTGGATGGTGTGGATAAGGAGAATCTGCCGGAAGGGTGGAGACAGGGAACGCTGGGAGAAGTGGCTAATTGTCTTGATTATAAACGAAGACCGTTATCAGAAGAAGAGAGGAAACCAATAAAAGGTATTTATCCATATTATGGGGCGATGTCTTTAGTTGACCATATAAACAAATATATTTTTGATGGGACATATTTATTGTTTTCGGAAGATGGAGCAAATGTAATTGATGAGTTTGGACACCCTGCATTGCAATATCTTTGGGGAAAGTTTTGGGTTAATAATCATGCCCATGTCCTTCAAGGAAATGAAATTGTTTCAACAGAATACTTATATTTGGCATTAAAAGGTGTGAATGCTACTCATTTGGTGACAGGCGCTGCTCAGCCGAAGATAAACCAGGAAAATATGAATAGTATCCAGCTGGTGGTACCAACAAAAAAAGATATGGAAAAATTTAATCAAAATGTTGAGCATATTTTCCATTTTTACAAATTGAAAACAGAAGAAAACTCGAAATTAACTGAATTACAATCTTTGCTTTTGGCGAGGATGGGGAAATAAAAATATAAAGACTATGGCAAAAAATTACATTGAACCTTCTAAAGAAATGTTGAGGTATACGTGCCCTCATTGCAATACCATATCACAAATGGATAGAGCTACTCATAATTTCCATAATGATTTGTTTAATACTAATGGAGGTGTAGGGGTTCGGAATCTATTAACTATTCATAGATGCCAATGCTGTGGCAAGAAAATAATTTGGGTTGATAACAATTATATTTACCCAGATGTTGTCGCTGAAGAAGCAAATCCAGATATGCCAGATTCTGTTAAACAGTTATATAATGAAGCTGGTCTTATTTACAACAAATCGCCTCGCGCAGCGTGTGCATTGTTACGACTCGCAATAGATAGGCTTTGTAATGAGCTCGGAGAAATAGATAAAGATATTAATAAGAATATTGGCGCTCTTGTTAAAAAAGGACTACCGCAATCTGTGCAAAAAGCATTAGATGTCGTTCGTGTCGTCGGAAACAAAGCGGTTCATCCTGGACAAATATCTTTTGATGTAGATGACAAAGGTACAGCGGTAATGCTTATGCGATTGATAAATATTATTGTTGAAAGAATGATAAGTGAACCTAATGAAATAGATGCATTGTATCAAGGGCTTCCAGAATCTGTAAAGGAATCAATTGAAAAAAGAGATAAATAATCAAATAAAAGATTTAATAACAAGATGGGTAATGCTATTGGGATTATATATTGATTTATGACAAAAAAGAAGAAAAGAAAAATAATAGTAGTTTTTGAATGGCTCGGAATTATAGGAGGGTGCATAGCGGTGCTTGTTGTGCCAGTAAGTGTTGGTTTGTTTATCAATGACAAGCAACATAAAATGGAAATGATAGAGTTAAATCAGCAACATAATATTGAGCTACAACGTCAGCATGATGAATTTGAAGAGAAATTGTTTGATATGAAAAACGAGTTGGAAGATTGTAAACAACAGTATCGTTTATTAGAAATTGAATATAGAAAGGATAGCCATGAAAAATAATATTATTAGAAAGTTGTTATGGTTTGTGCCAATATTGCTTATTATATTCTTGTTGGCGGCACTAATATATAGTATTTACTATACGGATAAACTGGAAGAACAAATAAGAGAGAGGGATAAGACAATACAAGAATTGTCGTTTCGAAGTGATTTGGTTGACGAGTTTTTTGATATCAAGTACGATACAATAGAGCAAACTGTGTCATATTCTTTGAAAAGTTCTAAAGCAAACTATGTAATTATGCA
This sequence comes from Bacteroidales bacterium Bact_22, assembly GCA_001603665.1. Lineage (GTDB taxonomy): Bacteria > Bacteroidota > Bacteroidia > Bacteroidales > F082 > Limimorpha. Next base: position 571 of record LUZN01000053.1, on the reverse strand, counting down.
GCAAGACAGTACAGAAATGATGTTTTATAAAGGAGATAGAGCCCTTTCTGCCCAAGATATTGTTGAAGAATATAACCAATTATTGGAACATTATAATGAATTAGCTGATGAATATAACGCTTTAATAAAAAACTATAATGAATTAGGTGACAAGTATAAAAGATTAGTGAAAGAATATAATGTTGTGTACAATGATAAAATGCGTCAAATACAAGAATTAAAAACGGTCTTAGGAAGAATAGAAAAATCATATGACATACAATATGTAATAACGAGAGATTCTACTCAATCTGTTATTGTACTGATGAATACAGAAAGGATTGATTCCGCGTTGATGCTATTGCCATATTATAGAGATAAGTTAAAAAAAGTGTCTGATGATACTTGGACAATTGAACATTATTAATTAAGATTAGCCTTATGCTATACTTCAATGAAAGCCAGTTAGCACAGTCAATAATCGCTTTGCGCAGGAGCAATATGAATAAATAAATTAAACAACAATTAGAATTACAGTCTTTGCTTTGGGCGGGGATGGGGGAATAAAAAATATAAAGATATGAGTGGTTTT
>LUZN01000010.1 GCA_001603665.1 Bacteroidales bacterium Bact_22 | reverse complement strand
TATTGAATTATTAACTATAATTATTGAATTATTTAATTTTAAATTTTAAATATTGAATTTTAAATAAAAAATTATGAAAAAAGCATTTTTAGTTATGATGATTGCAATTTCGATAGTATTTGTCGGTTGCAAAAAAGAGAAAGATGCAGGACCAGAGGTGTTCACAGTAGGCAAGGGCGTTTTTATCCTCAATGAGGGTACCTTTACATACGCCAATGCATCGCTTTCGTTCTACGATTTCGATAAGAATGAGGTCGAAAACAATCTGTTTTTCAGAGTTAACGACGCTCCGGTAGGCGATGTGGGACAGTCACTTACGAAGATCGGCAACGATTTGTACATCGTGGTCAACAACAGCAGATATATTTATAAGGTGAATGCTAAGACCATCAAATATAAGGAAAAAATCGAAGGTTTCAACTCGCCGCGGTATATGCTGCAGGTGAGCGATAACAAGGCTTACGTGTCGGATATCGAGAGTCCTGGTTTCTGGAAGATGGATCTCAGCACCAATGCTTTGACTTTTATCCAATATGGTAGTGCTACCGAGGCCATGGTGAAGGTCGGCAACGAGGTGTTTATGTCGAACTGGTCGAATTATTACGTTCCAACAGGCTCTAATAAATCTGTACAAGTGATTGATTGTGAGGCTGATACACTTGTTGCAACCATTGAAGTCGCTCAAGAGCCTAACTCTATGGTTGTGGATAAAAACAACCACATCTGGGTGTCGTGCAGCGGCGGTTATATGCCACCTTGCGACCCTGCTATTATCTGCATCGATGCGGCAACACATGAGGTTATCAAGCGTTTCGACCTTGCTGATGGCAGTTATCCAAGCGGTCTGACTGTCGATGCGGCAGGGGAGAACATCTATTTCATGAATGGCGGCTATGGCAGTCTTAATGTTTATAAGGTGTCGGCCGATGCTAACGAACTTCCTAACACTCCGTTTATTGCTTCGGAAGGAAAGTTGTTTTACAACCTGAAGGTCAACCCGCAGAATGGCGAATTGTACGTCACCGATGCGAAGAACTATGTGCAGAACGGCGATTTGTTGCGTTATTCAGCCGACGGCACGCTGCTTGGCACCTTCTCGCTTGGCATAATCCCGAGCTATGTGCTTTTCAATTAATATAATCCTAATTTGCTCGGAGAACCGCCCCCCAAAGGCGGTTCTTCTTTTTTTATACAATTGTTGGGGAGAATAACAATTTTTTGTATTTTTGTAGATTGAATTAATCATTTTGAAATGGGCACAAAAGGTTTATCCTCAATCACTAAGAAATTGATAATGGCCATTACTGGCGGCGGTTTGGTGTTCTTTCTGCTGTTTCACGGCGCGATGAATGTCGTCTCGATATTCTCTGAGGACGGCTATCGATGGATCTGCGAGTTTTTGGGCGCCAACTGGTATGCCATCGTGGGAACTATCGGTCTCGCTATTTTGATGGCACTTCATCTCATCTACGCTTTCGTCCTTTCTTGGCAGAACTTCAAGGCGCGAGGCAGACAGCGTTATGCTGTCAACGAGCGCCCGGAAGGGGTGTCTTGGGCGTCGAAAAACATGCTGGCTATAGGTGCTTTCATCCTGTTCGGTTTGGTGTTTCATCTCATCGACTTCTGGTCGAAGATGCAGCTCGCCGAGATCAAGGGCGGCGCTCCTGTCGACGGCATCGACCAGATAAAATTCATCTTTGCTAACAACTATTTCAGCGTCATGTACCTGCTCTGGCTCGTCGCGATTTGGTTTCATCTGTCGCACGGAATCGCCAGCGTGATGCAGTCGATAGGCTGGAACAACCTTGTGTGGCAACGCCGTATCGAATGGCTCGGAAAATTCTTTGCAGCAGTCATCGTGATGATGTTTGTTTCAGTTGTAATTTATTATTGGTTAATTGTTTAAGCTATAAAAGTTAAAGTATTACTTTAAATATAAAACTTTATAAACTTTATAAACTTTATGAACTTTCTAGACTCAAAAATACCGGCGGGCCCTCTGGCCGAAAAATGGACGAAATATAAAGCTGAGCAGAAGCTCGTCAACCCTGCCAACAAACGGAAGCTTGACATCATAGTCATAGGCACCGGTCTGGCTGGAGCGTCGGCGGCGGCCTCGTTCGGCGAGCTGGGTTTCAACGTGAAGGTGTTCTGCATCCAGGACAGTCCGCGCCGCGCTCACAGCATCGCCGCCCAGGGTGGCATCAACGCGGCGAAGAACTATCCTAACGACGGCGACAGCGTGCAGCGGTTGTTCAACGACACCATCAAGGGCGGCGATTACCGCGCGCGTGAAGCCAACGTCTACCGTCTGGCAGAGGTCAGCAACAGCATCATCGACCAGTGTGTGGCTCAAGGAGTGCCGTTTGCACGCGATTACAGCGGCTTGCTGGCGAACCGTTCCTTCGGAGGTGCACAGGTGTCACGCACGTTCTACGCGCGCGGCCAGACCGGTCAGCAGCTTCTTTTAGGCGCCTACGGGGCTCTCAGCAAAGAGATAGAGAAGGGGACGGTGAAGATGTACCCTCGCCGCGAGATGATGGATCTGGTGGTCGTCGACGGCCGTGCAAGAGGCGTGATAGTGCGAAACCTCGTCACCGGCGAGCTCGAGCGTTACTCCGCTCATGCCGTCGTAATCGCTTCTGGTGGCTACGGACGCGTGTTTTACCTCTCCACCAACGCGATGTCGTCGAACGGCTCTGCCATCTGGCAATGTTATAAAAAAGGCGCCTGCATGGCGAATCCTTGCTTCACACAGATTCACCCGACATGTATCCCAGTGCACGGCGACTACCAGTCGAAGCTGACCCTGATGAGCGAGTCGCTGCGTAACGACGGCCGCATCTGGGTGCCTAAGGACGCCGAGAAAGCCCGTCTGCTCCGTGAAGGCAAGATCAAAGCCACCGATATCCCTGAAGATGAGCGGGACTACTACCTCGAACGTCGTTATCCTTCATTCGGCAACCTGGTTCCACGAGATGTCGCATCCCGCGCGGCCAAGGAGAGATGCGATGCCGGCTACGGAGTCAACAACACTGGCCGCGCGGTGTATCTCGACTTCAAAGAAGCTATACAACGTCTTGGAAAACAAGCCGTTGAGGAGAAATACGGCAACCTCTTCGAGATGTACGAACGCATCGTCGACGAGAACCCTTACGTCACCCCGATGATGATTTATCCCGCCGTCCACTACACCATGGGCGGTCTCTGGGTCGACTACGAGCTGCAGACCACAGTGAAAGGACTGTTCGCAGCAGGCGAGGTCAACTTCTCCGACCACGGAGCTAACCGTCTGGGCGCCTCAGCCCTCATGCAGGGCCTCTCGGACGGCTATTTCGTGCTTCCATACACCATGCAGAACTATCTCGCCGACCAAATCAACGAAAAACCGTTAGACGAAAACCTTCCACAATTTGAGGAGGCGGAACTCGCTGTGCGTCAGCGAATTACACGGATTTTGTCGATAAATGGCGATATCGTAACTGACAATATTCATCGTCGTTTGGGACGAATTATGTGGGAGAAAGTCGGCATGTCGCGCACCGAACAGAGTCTCAAGGAAGCCATCGAAGAGATCAAGGCTTTGAGAAAGGAGTTTTGGACACGTGTCAAGGTGCCGAACGTCGAAGGTATGAATACCGAGCTTGAAAAAGCCCTCCGTGTGGCCGATTTCCTCGAGATGGGAGAGCTCATAGCACGCGACGCCTTGATGCGTAACGAGTCGTGCGGCGGTCATTTCCGTGAGGAATATCAGACTCCCGACGGCGAGGCCCAGCGTGATGACGAACATTATGCCTTCGTCGCCGCCTACGAATTCCAAGGCGTTGATAATGAGCCGATTCTGCATAAAGAAGAGCTTAAATTTGAAAATGTTGAACTGAAACAACGTAACTACAAATGAATATAAAACTCAAAATCTGGCGCCAACGCAATGCAACTTCAAAAGGCAAATTCGTTGAGTATCAACTCAATGACGTTCCTGCTGAAGCGTCGTTCCTCGAGATGCTCGACATCCTTAACGAACAGCTTGTCTTGAAAGGCGAGGACCCGGTGACCTTCGATCACGACTGTCGCGAAGGCATCTGCGGCGCCTGCGGATTATATATCAACGGGCATCCTCACGGACGTTTCAAAAACACCACGACATGCCAGCTGCATATGCGTAAGTTCAAGGACGGCGACACCATCACCGTGGAGCCGTGGCGTTCGGAGGCTTTCCCGATAATCAAAGACCTGATGGTCGACCGCTCGGCCTTGGATAAGCTCATCCAGGCAGGTGGTTACATCTCGGTGCATACCGGCGGAGTGCCTGACGCCAACGCCATCCCGATCAACAAGCACAACGCGGATCTGGCAATGGATGCCGCATCTTGCATCGGTTGCGGTGCCTGCGTGGCGGCATGCAAAAACGGCAGCGCCATGCTCTTTGTGGGCGCTAAGGTGTCGCAGTTCGCGCTTCTGCCGCAAGGTCAAGTGGAGTCGGCCGACAGGGTGCAGAAGATGGTGGCAAGGATGGATGCCCTGGGCTTCGGAAGCTGCTCAAACACCTACGCCTGCCAGGCTGAATGCCCGAAAGGTATCTCGGTGACGAATATCGCAAGAATGAATCGCCAGTTTTTGGCTGCAAAAATTGCTGAACCAATCAAAAAATGATTTATATTTGCAAGGATAAACAATTTCAATAGTTGCGCCCGACACGAATCAGGGAAATAACATGAAAAAACTAATTACAGCTATTCTAGGAGCAATGATGATTGCTGTCCTGGTATTCGCTCTGGGATGTAAGAAAAAGTCTACAGAGCCTGATGACAACGGAGGTGGAGGCGGAGGAAATACTCCAACGCAAAACACCAATCTCTTTTTCGGCTTGATAGGCTTTAACGATAGCCTCTTTATCAAAGATATCAGCGCATTCGACACTATGTGGCATCAAGATTTCAGGGATTACCTTAACGAGACATGGCCCGATGAAAGAACCAAGCTGCTGTTCTCGGAATGGACTGCTCTTGACAAGCTTCAGTCAGCGCCAGTGCCTGAAAATCTTACAAATGTCACAATGGTGACATATATAAATGGCCTTGACCGCGTCTCTCTTAATGATACGCTTACCAACCCTCAGAATTTTACTACTAACAGTTTGTATGTCGGTGAGTTGGTGAATAGGATTTTCGACACCCAGATTAACGGCGTGCTCCTCGATTCATACGTTATCGGACATGTCAACGATGATGTTCAAAGCAATTTGTCGGAGTTTAGAGATGTCATGCAAAGACTGTCGACTGAGGACGAAAACGTTTATGAAGTCAATGATTTAGTTGGCGTTAGCAATGCTTTCAGAGCTGTAGCGGATTCAATTAAAGAAGCCACAGGTCCTGGTAATGGCAAGATCGTGATGCTTGTTATGGACTGCACTCCATTCCATAATAATGGCGGCGGCGGTCATGGCAATTGGCATCCAATAGATACTGTGATTGATGGCTTTATAGAGATTATAATTGGTGATCCTCAACCTCCTACACCTCCTACACCACCTACACCACCGACTCCTCCAACACCACCTACACCTCCAGGAGATATTCCGGAAGGTGCCTTAAATGGCCAGTTTACAATCAGTATTACTGAGCATGCTTACTTTGCACATGGTAACCTGCAATATAATAAGGCTAGTGGCACATGGCATTTTGCCGAGCATCAGTGGGATTATATCGGTGCACCTAATGTGTTGGCTAACGATCCGTCATATACTGGAGATGTTGACTTATTCGGTTGGGGTACAGGTAATAATCCGACGTTCATGGGCGATGAAAGCACTAGTTATATCAGTTTTGCTGATTGGGGCAATAATGCGATTACCAATGGAGGTAATACACCGAATGTGTGGCGTACGCTTTCCAATACCGAATGGAATTATGTTATGAATGAACGCCCGACATCGGAGGGAATACGTTTCGCTATGGGTCAAGTCAATGGTGTTAACGGACTGATAATCCTTCCTGATGAATGGGAGAGCAGTATTTACGCACTGGAACATTGTAATGAAGAAGCTGTTATGGGTGATATGCCTAATGTCATAAGTGCAGCTACTTGGACAACAGTCTTGGAGCCAAATGGAGCTCTCTTCTTACCATGTGCCGGCAAACGTAATAATAACAGCGATATTCCTAGCGTTTTTGAGGAAGGTAACACAATGGGTGCATATTGGTCGCGCACAGAAGCTCCAGATAACCAAGGCGTCGGTACGGAAATCATAAAGATGGCTTGGGCACTTATCCCTGGTGCTTACGAGGGATTCGGCTCAGGCGTCGGTATTCAAGCTTACGAACGTGACTTTGGTGCATCGGTACGTATGATGTATGTTGGTCATTAAAACGATTTAAAACGTGAAGATAGCTGTAAATACCAGGTTGCTGTTGAAAGACAAGCTCGAAGGCATAGGATGGGTGGCCTGCGAGACGCTGAGCCGTATCGTGAAGGCACATCCCGACGACGAGTTTTATTTCCTCTTCGACCGTAAGCCTGATCCGCGGTTTATCTTCGCCGAGAATGTCAAGCCTGTGGTACTTTTTCCACAGGCTCGGCATCCTTTTTTGTACATAATCTACTTCGAGATATCGGTGCGTCGCGCCCTGCGTAAGATCAAACCCGACGTGTTTGTGTCGACCGACGCCTATCTCAGTTTGCGCTCAAAAACGCCGCAAATCGCTGTGTTTCATGACATTAACTTCGAACATTTTCCACAGGACTTCCCGAGGATAGCTCTTTGGCATTATAAGCGCTATTTCCCGAGATATGCTCGGAAAGCCGCGAAAATCATAACTGTTTCGGAGTTTTCGAAGAAAGATATCATCGATAACTACGGCGTGGAGCCGGAGAAGATCAACGTGGTGTATAACGGCGCCAACGAAGGTTTTAAGCCGCTATCCGAAGAAGAAAAAATACAAGTTAGAAATAAGTATACCGCTGGTTATCAATACTTTATGTTTGTCGGCTCGCTGCATCCGCGTAAGAATCTGGCGAGACTGTTCCCGGCCTTCGACATCTTCAAGGAAAAGACGGGTTCCGACGTTAAGTTATTGATAGTAGGCGAGAAACGTTGGTGGACCGAGCCTATTCAGAAGGCTTTTGAGGCGATGAAGCATCAGGATGATGTGGCCTTCGTGGGACATCTGCAGATGGACGAGCTAAACCGTGTCACGGCGGCGGCTTTGTCTTCGGTGTATGTCTCCTATTTCGAAGGCTTCGGCATCCCGATAATAGAGGCGTATAAATGCGATGTGCCTGTCATCACCTCCAATGTGACATCCATGCCCGAAGTCGCCGGCGACGCGGCCCTTCTCGTCGACCCGTTCGACGTGAACTCCATCGCCGACGCCATGGTGCAGATGCTCGACGAAAACGTCCGCACTGCCCTCATCGAGAAGGGCCGCCGCCGGCGCCACGATTTCTCGTGGGACAAAGCCGCCGCCGGATGGTGGAACGTAATCGAATCGACAATTGAAAATTGATAATTGAAAATTGAAAATTTTAATGTAATATGGAAAGAATCATCATGTATCCCGGAGAAACGAAAGAAGACGCCGTCGACCTCAAAGACATCCAAAGTCAACTCATCACAGCCGTCAATTGGAACGTCCTAGTGCTCGGCTCGGGCGGCCGCGAGCACGCCCTCGCCTGGAAGATAGCACAGAGCGAGAAAGTGTCGAAGGTATACATCGCTCCAGGCAACGCAGGCACCGCTTCGGTGGGTCAGAATGTCGTTATCAATATCGCTGACTTTCAAGCAGTTAAGGACGTTGTCTTAAAGTATTACATTAACCTTGTAGTTGTGGGCCCTGAGCAGCCTCTCGTCGACGGAATTGTCGACTTTTTCAAGGCCGACGAAGACCTCCGCGACGTGAAAATCATCGGTCCCGACAGAGTCGGCGCACAGCTCGAGGGCTCCAAGGCGTTCGCCAAAAAGTTCATGGAGAGATACGGCATCCCAACGGCAAAATGCTTCACAGTGACCTCGTCCAACCTCGACGAAGGACTGAATTATCTCACCACCCTCGAGCCGCCTTACGTGCTCAAAGCCGACGGTCTCGCAGCAGGCAAGGGAGTGCTGATACTCGACGCCATCGCCGATGCGCAAAACGAACTGAAAGAGATGCTCTCGGGTAAGTTCGGCGCAGCCTCGGCAAAGGTGGTCATCGAGCAGTTCCTCAAAGGCATCGAGGTGTCGATGTTCGTCCTCACCGACGGCGAAAACTACGTCATCCTCCCCGAAGCCAAGGATTACAAGCGCATCGGCGATGGCGACACTGGCCTCAACACCGGCGGAATGGGCGCGGTGTCACCAGTGCCTTTCGTCACCCCTGACTTCGTCAAGAAGGTCGAAGACCGCATCATAAAACCGACAATCGAAGGCCTTAAAAAAGAGAAGATCGACTATAAAGGCTTTATATTCCTGGGCTTGATGAACTGCGGCGGTGACCCTTATGTCATCGAATACAACGTCCGCATGGGTGATCCTGAGACCGAAGGCGTGATGACACGCATCGACTCAGACTTCGCCGAGCTGCTCGACAAATGCGCTCAAGGTAAGCTCAAAGAGGCGCATTATAAAGTAAATCCTGACACTTCCGTAACGGTGATGCTCGTCTCAGGCGGCTATCCGGAGGCTTACAAGAAAGGCATGAAGATAACCGGTCTCGAAGACGTCTGCCCTTGCTGCATCGTGGCTCACGCTGGCACCAAACTCGATGGTAATGATGTAGTTACTTCGGGTGGCCGCGTCATCGCAGTGACAGCGCACGGCAAAAACATCGAAGAGGCGAGGGAGAAAGCCTATAACAACGCTAAGAAGATCGTGTTCGAAGGCAAAAACTACCGCCACGATATCGGTCTTGATCTGATGAAGTACAATGCTTAAGTTCTTCAAACACAGCTATATAGCACAACTGATCGTGATAGTGCTGCTGTTCGTGGCACTGTGGATACCCGTCTTCATCTCACACGTCTCCGAAGTCGCGGTGGGCACTCCCGCAACGCCGCTCTACAACCTCATCGCAGGCATCTTCGGTTCCTCAAGTCTCGCCATGACAATATTCACATTCTTTGTCTGTGGCACAAGCGTGTTTTTCTTCAATTCGATGCTGACTGTCAACCAGTTAGTCACGCGAAACAGCAGCATTGGAGCCTTGGTCTTCATCCTCTGCATGAGCTGCGTGCCGATACAAGACGAGTTTTACCCGTTTATGCTCGCCAGTCCGTTCATCATGATGGCGATGCAGACAATCTACCTGATCTATCAAGTCGAGAAACCCGAGGCATATCTCATGAACGCCGGATTCTTCGTGGCTCTGGCCTCGATGATGTATTTCCCGTCTATCATATTGATAATCTGGGTGTTACTCTCGATTCTGATAATGGATATCCGCGGCGTTAGACTCTCAATAATCCCTATTTTAGGCTTCACCTTGCCGTATTTCATACTTGTTATCTGCTTCTATTTCAATAGCTCTTTGCTTGAAAATTTCGATAATTATTCATTGGCATTCAATGAGTTAGGATTTGAAAAACTCGGCATCGGCAAGCTTGAGATGACGGTCTTGATAATCGTTTTCGTTCTTGCAGCACTCGCAATAATGCGGATAAGGTCGGGAAATGCTGATAATTCCGTTAGTACACGAAAGAAAATCAATGTCACGATATTGCTGTTTATCTTCAGTTTTCTGATGCTTTTCATGCAGAAACCTGTGATGTGTAACGGCTTGATATTCATGGTGTTAGCAGTTTTCATTTCAATGGCGCTTTGTTACGTCAAGAAATCGAAACTCGTTGATATTATTATTGTTTTGGTGATGTTAGCAGTCATTGCGAACCAATATTTGCCTTTATTTGGGATAAAAATATGAGTCTGAAGCCGTTTTACACCGAAAATCTCATTGAGGCGGGCTGCGACGAGGCCGGTCGTGGCTGCATAGCCGGTCCTGTGGTAGCCGCTGCTGTGATACTGCCGCGCGGGATGGATTTTCCGGAGTTCGACGACTCGAAAAAACTTACCGAGAAACAGCGTGAGAAGCTGAGAATCAAGGTGTTGGAGAATGCTGAGGCATACGGCATAGGCATCGTTTCCGCTGAGGAAATCGACGAGATAAACATCCTCAACGCCTCGTTTTTAGCCATGCATCGTGCCATCGACCAGCTTAAGATTCGTCCGGAACTGCTGCTTATCGACGGTAATCGTTTCAATAAGTATCACGATATAAAACATCAGTGCATCGTTGGTGGCGACGCAAAATATCAATCCATTGCGGCTGCTTCGATTTTAGCCAAAACGACTCGTGATCATATCATGCAAGACCTTGATAGTCAATATCCTGCGTATAATTGGAAGCAAAATAAAGGCTATCCGACGATAGAGCATAAGAACGCTGTAGCCGAGCATGGGATGTCGCCGTATCACCGCAAGACGTTCAACATGTCGATTCAATTGAAATTATTTTAAAGTTTGTAAAACAATATCCGACCTTTCACGTTCTATTAAAAAACGAATATTATGGCAAACACAAGAATTCTTTGGGCAGACGATGAGATTGAGCTTCTCAAGCCGCATATTATGTTTTTGGAACAGAAGGGTTACGAGGTAGCCACCGCCAACAACGGCAGCGACGCCGTGGATATGGTGCGCGACGGACATTTCGATATAGTTTTCCTCGACGAGCAGATGCCGGGCATTTCGGGCGTTGAGGCCCTTGAAAAGATAAAAGCAGAGTTTCCGAACCTCCCAGTGGTGATGATCACGAAGAGCGAAGAGGAACGCATCATGGAAGAGGCTATCGGCAGCAATATCGCGGATTACCTGATAAAGCCGGTGAATCCTAACCAGATTTTGCTTTCGCTGAAGCGTAACCTCGAGAATAAAAAACTTGTCGATGAGAAGTCGACCTCGATGTATCAGCAGGAGTTCCGCAAGATAGGCATGGATCTCAACAATAACCTCGATTACAACGAGTGGACTGGCGTTTACAAAAACCTGACCCGCTGGGAGATCGAGCTGCAGAAGTCGACCGACGAAGGCATCAAAGAGGTGCTTTTCATGCAGAAAAACGAGGCAAACACGCAGTTTTCGCGTTACGTTGAGAAGAACTACTGCGACTGGGTGTCGGGCAAGGGCGTCAACAAGCCCACGATGTCGCATACGGTGATGAAAGACAAGGTGTTTAACCGTCTCGACAATAACGATAAGCCGTTGTTTTTCATATTGATAGACAACCTCCGCTACGACCAGTGGAAGTCTATCCAGCCTTTGATTGAGAACTATTTCCGCGTCGCCGACGACGATATTTACTACAGTATCCTGCCGACGACCACGCAATATGCGCGTAACTCCATCTTCGCAGGTCTGATGCCGCTTGAGATACGCCGTCATTACCCGAAATACTGGACCGACGAGGAGGATGAAGGCACCAAGAACCAGTTCGAAGGCGAGCTTCTCGGCGAGCAGCTGCGCCGTTATGGCAAGAATATCAAGTATTCTTACAACAAAGTGCTGAATCTGGCGGCCGGAAAGAAGCTCTACGAGCAGATGAACAACCTGATGCAGAATAAGTTGAACGTCATCGTCTACAACTTCGTCGACATGTTATCACATGCCCGTACCGAGATGGAGATTATCCGTGAGCTGGCCGACGACGAGGTGGCTTACCGCTCGCTGATGCTGTCGTGGTTTGAGCATTCGTCGCTCTTCGATATGATGAAATTCATAGCAAACAAAGGCTGTGACGCTGTCGTTACCACCGACCACGGCTCAGTCTGGGTGAAGAATCCGGTGAAGATTCTCGGCGACAAGGCAGTGAATACTAATTTGAGATATAAATATGGTAAGTCGTTGAATTACAATGCGAAAGAGGTCTTCGAGGTGAAAGATCCAGAGAAGATTTTCCTGCCGCGCATCAACGTGTCGACCTCATACGTCTTCGCACGTTCCAACGACTTCTTCGCATATCCGAATAACTACAATTATTACGTCAATTATTACAGGAACACCTTCCAACATGGCGGTATCTCTATGAACGAGATGATGATTCCTGTGGCATATCTTAAAGCAAAATGATTGAAAAATCGTTCATAATCAACAGCGTTGACGAACTCTCGGAGGTGTCGGATTTACTGATATCTTGGCGCGATAAGTCGGATATCATCGCTTTTTACGGTCCGATGGGTGCCGGCAAGACCACTCTGATTAAGAATCTGTGTCATAAGCTTGGCGTGACTGATGAGGTCAACAGTCCGACCTTTGCCCTTGTAAATGAATATCCTACGCCTATCGAAGGCTCAATTTTCCACTTCGATTTCTATCGAATCAAGAAGCTGGAAGAGGTTTACGACATCGGCTATGAGGACTATTTCTACAGCGGGCATCTCTGCCTCTTGGAATGGCCTGAGCTTATCGACCCGCTGATGCCCGATCATTTCATAAAAGTTGAGATTTCATTGGGAGATACGGATAACGCTCGAAAAATAAAATGTACTGTAATCTAAATGATTCTTTATAAAAACGATATATCAAAACTAACCGACCTCATTTCGGCTCACACCAAAACCTTTATTCTTTTGGATGAGAACACCGAGAAGTTTTGTCTTCAATATTTCAATAGTATTGAATTATTAAAATCAAATACTAAAATAGTTATCCCTTCGGGCGAACAGCACAAAACCATTGAGACGGTTCAGTATATCTGGTCGAAACTTGTTGATAATCATGCTGATAGAAAGTCGTTGCTGATTAACATCGGCGGTGGTATGGTTACCGATATCGGAGGTTTTGCGGCTTCGTGTTATCAGAGAGGCATCGATTTCATCAATGTGCCGACGACGCTTTTAGGGATGATTGATGCAGCAGTGGGAGGGAAGACTGGCATTGATTTTCAAGGACTTAAGAATCAAATCGGACTCTTCTCGCAGCCTTTGGTGGTGGTGGTGTTATTTGATTTTCTTAACACTTTGCCACAAAGAGAATTGCTTTCAGGACTCGCCGAAATCATCAAATATGGCTTCATTGTCGACAAGTATTTTTTAGAGGCGAAATTGCCGATAAATCCTGATTTTATTGAGAAAGCCATAGCAGTTAAGGACGGCATTACCCGTAGCGACACCACCGAGCAAGGACTTCGTAAGATCTTGAATTTTGGTCATACCATCGGTCATGCGTTGGAGACTTATCTAATTGATAATCAAAAGGAAATCCGTCATGGTGAAGGTGTGGCAATGGGAATGGTGTCGGCGCTGTATCTTTCAGAGAAATATTGTGGTTTGAATCATGAAATCACTAGGTTTTACAAGGATTTATACGCTAAAAACTTCAACCGATTCGATTTGAATGGCATTCCGATGGATGCTTTGATGGAGATTATGCGTCACGACAAGAAAAATGAGGGCGGCGATATCCGTTTTGTGCTGATTGAAGACTATGGAAGGCCGGTTTACGATGTAGTGGTGAAGTCTGAAGATATCGTCGATTCAATAAATTATCTTGTTGATTATCAGAACGATGCGAATTACTGGGGTAAATAAAAACTTTGACGTCGAGGTAGACCTGGTCGGCAGCAAGAGCGAGTCAAATCGCGCTCTTATGATTGGCTATTACGGCGGTTTTACCCCTCGTGTCAAGAACCTTTCGACATCAGACGATACCGTCCTGTTAAACGAAATCATTCAATCTTTACAGGAAAAGACGCGATTCATCGCGTCTCATAATCCAACAATCATCGATTGTCATAACGCCGGTACCGTCCTGCGTTTCCTCTTGACAGCATTGGCATTTCGCGAAGGTGAGTGGATTCTCACTGGCTCTGACCGCATGCTGCAGCGTCCCGTCGGCGATCTCGTCGACGCCCTGCGCACAATGGGCGCGAAAATCGAATACATGGGGCAGGAGGGATTTCCACCGTTGAAAATCCACGGTGTAGGAACAGACCGCGTCTGTCTGCCGCAACGTATTAACGTAGATATCACACATTCCTCGCAATTCGCGTCATCATTATTGTTGGCAAAACCCTCGCATTTGCATCTGGACGGCGACCTGTCGTCTCTCCCTTACATCGACATGACCATCGACATCATGTGCCATTTTTCGGCACATGTTAGACGTGATGGTCGCGATATCTTTGTACAACCATCTGATTATCAAGATGTTGAATATACTGTTGAATCCGACTGGACATGTGCGTCGTATTGGTACGAAATAGTCGCCTTCAGCGAAAATGGTCGCGCCCGTCTGCGTAACCTTCACCTCGATTCTAAACAAGGTGACGCCATCGTCGCAAAATGGTTCGAACAATTCGGCGTCCAATCAATCCAAGATGGTAACGATGTTGTAATATCCAATGTAGGGACGCGGCGTGCCACGTCCGAATTGCCGAAATTGGTTGATTTCGATTTCCTCAACAACCCCGACCTGTATCCGACCATCGCCGCCACCTGTGCGGGATTGAACGTCGAAGGTAGGTTCACGGGACTGCGCAATCTCAAGCACAAGGAATCGGATCGGGTGGCGGCGATGGCTGCGGAACTGGCGCGTGTAAAGACGTTTCCTGAAACGTCTCAACCGATCGTTTTCGACTCCCACAACGACCACCGCATCGCGATGGCATTGGCACCGCTTGCAATGAAAATCGGCGCCATCGAAATCGATAACGCCGACGTTGTTTCTAAATCGTATCCTAATTTCTGGGAGGAATTTCAAAAATTATTCCCAACCGCTCGTTAACACGTCCACAATATGTATCACCTTAATCGGTAACCCCTGTTTTTTCGCGTAAGAGCTGAGATGTATCGTGCACGACATATCGTTGGTAATCAGATATTCGGCACCCGAATCGATGGCATCCTTTAGCTTCTGGTCAGCCATGGCCGACGAGATGGCCTCATGCTGCAACGGAAACATTCCTTTACCCATTCCACAGCATATCTCAGGATGTTTCAGCTCGACCAACTCCAACCCGTTAACCTTCGAAAGAAGCTGTCTGGCCTCGTCTTTCAGACCTAATTCACGCAGAGCGGAACAGGAGTCCAGATAAGCGCATTTATGCGGAAAAACAGCATCGAAATAATCCTTATGTAATTGATTTACAAGGAAATCGGTAATCTCGTAGATGTTGCCGACGAGTCGGTTGCACTGCAGATGATAGCTCGAGTTATGGAAGATCTCTTTGTATCTTGTCTTGATGAACCCCACGCACGACGCGCTGATACCCACGATAGGACGTTTGTTGTTCAAGTCATTGATGAACTTCTCGGCGAGCTTCCTTGCCTCGTCGACATATCCGCTGTTGAACGCGAACTTGCCGCAGCAGGTCTGCTCGGGGTTGTATTCCACCTTGACGCCCGCCGCCTTGAGGAGCTTTAGGGTGTTCATCGCCGTCATCGGGTAAAACTGGTCGATGATACAAGATACAAAGAGGTCGACTGTCATGATTGTCAATGATTTACGTTATTTCAAACCACGTGCCTTGAGGTATGGCTCGATGCTAGGCTCCTGACCACGGAACTTCTTGTACTGAACCATGCCTTCATCGTTGCCGCATTCTTGCAAGCAGTTGATTCTGAACGACTTGGCAAGCTCTGGGCTAAACAGGTCGCCCGATTCTTTGAAGAAGTTGAAAGCGTCCTTGTCGAGCACTTCGGCCCAAGTGTAGGCGTAGTAGCCTGCGCTGTAGCCGCCGCTGAACACATGTGAGAAGTTGGTGCTGCGGTAACGTGGCTGGATCTCGTGAATCAAGCCGATGGCTTTCATCTGCTGTTCCTCAAACTCATCGACACCAAGAGCATTGATCTCGTCAACGTCAGTCAGTTCGTGGTATTTCATATCAAGAATCGAAGCAGCGATGAGCTCGGTGGTGTTGAATCCTTGGTTGAACAGAGCACTGTTTTCAATCTTTGCGATTAAGCTGTCAGGCATGACCTCACCGGTCTGGTAGTGTTTGGCGTACATCCTGATGACCTCAGGCTCGGCAGCCCAATTTTCCATGATCTGCGATGGCAGTTCCACATAGTCGTGAGGCACGCTGCCGCATGTTCTGCTGTATTTTCCTTTCGAGAAGAAGGCGTGCAGCGAGTGCCCGAATTCATGCCACATGGTCTCTGTCTCGTCCCAGTTGAGCAGGGCAGGAGTGTCGCCCGATGCCGGCGTGAAGTTCATAACCAATTGAATAAGAGCGGGATGCCACACTCCGTCGATGTCGTAGCCACCTTCGCGGAAGCCGGTGCACCATGCGCCGCTGCTCTTCGACTCACGCGGATAGAAATCGAGGTAGAGAAGTCCTAAGGTTGAGCCGTCAAAGTCTTTCACCTCAAAGGTCTCAACGCCTTCAAAATAGACCGGGATATCATTTCTCTTTGCAAAAGTGACGCCATATAACTTATTGGCAGCCATGAACATACCGTTGCGGACGTTATCTAACGAGAGGTAAGGACGAATCTGGTTTTCATCGAAATCATATTTTGCCTTGCGAAGCTTCTCGGCAAAATACCACCAGTCGGAACGCGTAATCTCAACAGGTTCGGCATTCACATTGCCCTCGTGGCTGGCCAAGCACTGCATCTCGTGACGTTCTTTCTTTGCCAATTCATTGGCTGAATAGAAGATATCGTCGAGGAATTTGTCGACCGTCGGGGCATTTTTAGCCATATTGATATCCAAAACATAGTTTGCATAGTTGTCGAAGCCGAAAAGCTGTGCCTTCTGCAGTCTCAACGCCAGTGTTTCCTTGATGATAGCCTTATTGTCGTATTCGTTGTTATTGTCGCAACGATTGTAATATGCGTTATACATCTTCTCGCGTAACAATGAATTGTCGGCGTATGTCAGGAACGGGATGAGGCTCGGCTTGCTCAGTGTGAACACCCAGCCTTCTTTGCCGTCTTTCTTAGCCTGCTCTGCTGCTGCGTCAATGCTGCTCTGTGGCAGTCCGGCGAGGTCGGCTTCGTTGTCGATGACGAGCTTGAAGTTGCTGTTTTCCTTTAAAAGATTATTTCCGAACTGCAGACTCAGCATCGAGAGTTTCTCATTGATTTCGCGAAGCTTAGCCTGGTCTTCCTCGTTCAGACCTGCACCGCTGCGGATGAAGTCTTTGTAATACTTTTCAACCACGCGGTTTTGCTGGTCGTCGAGGTTCATCTCGGCGCGGTGGTCGTAAACATATTTTACCTTTTCGAAAAGCACAGGATTCATCGAGATATCATCGCCATGTGCTGTCATGAGAGGCATCACTTCTTCGGCAATCGCCTGCATCTCGTCGTTGTTCATGCATTCCATCATATTGAAAAACACGCCGCTGACCTTATTGAGAAGCTTGCCCGACTTATCCATTGCCCAGATGGTATTCTCGAAAGTCGGTTCCTCAGTATTGTTGCAAATCGCCTCGATTTCGGCCTTCTGCTGCTTCATTCCTTCCTTGAAAGCAGGCAGATAATGCTCGTTTTTAATCTTGTCGAATGCTGGAGCCTCGAGATATGTTCCGTAATCGGAGAAAAATGGATTTTCGTTGCAACTATCTGAGTTACAAGAAGTTAAGCCAATTACACTCATTGCTGTAATGATTAAGATGTTTTTAATTTTCATGTTTTTACGATGTTTGATCAGACTGCAAAGATAAGAAAAATATGGTCAAAAATTACTTTTTTTCTTGTTTTTTATTTACAAATATGTTATATTTGCAGTTTCATAATTTGGGTAAAAATTTTTTGTAAGATGGCATATATCTCTTTCGACAAACGGCAACTGGTGAACCTCGAGTTCACGATGAACAAGGAGATTCTGCGCTCCAACCGCTCAGGAGCTTTCTACAACACCACGATAATCGGCTGTAACACAAGAAAATACCACGGCTTGCTGGTAGTGCCGCAGCCGCAGCTCGACAACAACAACCACGTGCTGATGTCGCAGATCGACGAGACGATTATCGCGAATAAGGAAGAGTTCCACCTCGGCGTGCATGAGTATCAGGACGGCACTGTGGCACCGCGCGGTCACAAATATCTGCGTGAATTTACTGCCGAGCCTATTCCAAAGCTGAGGTACCGCGTCGGAAGTTCCATCTTGACAAAAGAGTATATCTTCGAAGAAAAAGAGCCGCGAATCCTCATCCGTTACACTCTCGAGGATGCGCTACAGCCTATCACGCTGCGTCTCATGCCGTTTCTGGCGTTCCGTAACGTCCATATGCTGACGCATGAAAACTACGACGCCAACCGCCGTTACATCCAGCTGAAGAATGGCGCTGCATGGCGGATGTATGAGAACTACGACAGTCTTTGCTTCCAGCTCTCAAAGGCTAACGAATACACGCATTGCCCGCTGTGGTACAAAAACATATTCTACATCCGTGAGTTCGAGCGCGGCTACGATGCCGTTGAAGACCTCTATGTGCCCGGTTTCTTTGAGGTTACGATGAAAAAAGGCGACTGCGTAGTGGTGTCGGCCGGACTGGAAGAGAAGAATCCCGCTTTGTTTAAGAAACAGTTCGAAAACCAGATAGAACACCGCATCCCGCGCGACAGCTTCGAACACTGCCTGCAGAATTCGGCTCAGCAGTTTATAATAAGAGGTGAGGAGGGAACCCGTATGTTTGCCGGCTTCCCGTGGTTTGGCTCATGCAGCCGCGACACCTTCCTCTCGCTGCCTGGCATTTGTCTGGCCAACAACGACGAGAAGACGTTCAAAGAACTGCTGAAATATTTCATCGACAGGATGCAAGGAGCGTTCTTCCCGCATAAATACTACCAGAAGAGTCTTTATTACACCGCCGTCGACTCACCGCTGTGGTTTGTCGTGAACCTCCAGAAATATGAGTCGATGCTGGGCAAAGACCGCAAAGCCATCTGGCGCGAATACGGAAAAGTCATCACCACGATACTCGACAGCTTCATCAACGGCACCGATTTCAACGTGAAGGCGCAAGACAACGGCTTGCTTTACGCAGGAAATGAAAACCTGGCTTTAACTTGGATGAATGTGTTCTGCGACGGTAAGCCATGGACTCCTCGAACGGGCTATGCTATCGAGGTTAACGCCTTGTGGTACAATGCATTGCGTTATGGAGTAGAGCTTCTGAAGGCTGCCGATAAGAAAAACTTGCATCTTAAGACGTGGGAGTATATCGCCGATAAGGTCGAGAAGTCATTCCTGCCATTGTTTTATGATGAAAAGAACGATATGTTTTACGATTTCGTCAACGAGCACGAGAAAAACAGCATGGTGCGGCCTAACATGCTTCTGGCAGGCTCGCTGCGTTATTCGCCTCTCGACGACAAGATGAAGAAACGTATCTTGGATATTACACGTTCTGAGTTGCTGACAATCAGAGGGTTACGCTCGCTGTCGCCTCGCGATGAGCATTACAAGGGTGTGACCATCGGTAACCACCGTGAGCGTGAGCAGGCTTATCATAACGGCACCGTATTCCCTTGGCTGATAATGCCTTACGTCGATTTGTGCGTAAGAATTTACGGCAGGACAGCACTGCCTTATCTCGAGGATCTGTACAACGGCTTCGGAACTGCCATCTTTGAGAACGGCATTGGCAGCATCTCGGAGATTTACGACGGTAACCCGCCGCACGAGGCCCGCGGCTGTATCTCGCAGTCGACGAGCGTGGCGGCGCTGCTGTATCTTAATCATGTGATCAATTATCTGAAGAACGATGACCCGTTATATGCGGTTCATCATGTCTTTGGCGATAATAACTCAAAAACTAATAAACTATGAGAGTCTTGATGTTTGGTTGGGAGTTCCCGCCTCATATCACAGGCGGTCTCGGCACAGCGTGCTTCGGCATGACAAAAGGTCTCGCCAAGAACGGCGTGGAGGTGCTCTTCGTGGTGCCTAAGGCGCACGGCGACGAGGATCAAACCAACGTGCGGTTGCTTAACGCCTCCGACGTGACGGTCGACATCGACCATGAGACGGAGCGAAGCTATTGGGACAGAGTGCAATACATGGAGATCGGCTCCAACATCATACCGTATGTCGGCCCTGAGCAGTATGCCACGATGTTCGAGGAGCAGCGTCATGCCACTCGCGGCTTCCATAGCTCGGTGTTCGCGCCTCGATACGAGTTCTCTGGCAAATACGGCGCCAACCTGATGGAAGAGGTGGCTCGCTACGCCCTCATCGGGTCTTCGCTCGCCACCAAGTACGACTTCGACGTCATCCACGCCCACGACTGGCTCACATACTCTGCCGGCATCGCTGCCAAGGAGACCACAGGGAAGCCGCTCGTGGTGCATATGCACGCCACCGAGTTCGACCGCTCAGGCGAGAACATCAACACCGACGTCTACGCTATCGAACGTCGCGGAATGGAGGCGGCCGACCTGGTAATCACGGTGAGCGACTGGACAAGAAATATCGTCATCGAGAAATACGGAATAAATCCGGATAAGGTTATCACGGTGCACAACGCGGTGGAGCCGAGCGACAAGTCACTCGACGAATACGAACGCAGCGGCCTGAAAAACAAGGTGGTGACGTTCCTCGGACGTATCACCTTCCAGAAAGGTCCGGAATACTTCGTGGAAGCGGCATACAAGATTCTGCAGGTCGACCCGAGCATACATTTCGTGATGGCAGGCACAGGCGACCTTCTGCAAAAGATGATAAAACGTGTTGCACAGCTCAAGATTGGAGCTAACTTCCACTTCACGGGCTTCCTCAAAGGCAACGACGTCGACCAGATGTTTGCGATGACCGACGTCTTCGTAATGCCTTCAATATCAGAACCTTTCGGCATAGTGCCGCTTGAGGCGATGCGACTGAAGGTGCCAGTGGTCATCTCCAAGCAGTCTGGCGTCTCGGAGGTCGTGGAGCATGCCCTGAAAGTCGATTTCTGGGATATCAACGGTCTCGCCGACGCCATCTACGGCATCTGCAAATATAAGGCGGTGAACGAGATTTTCCGCAAAGAAGGAAAAGAAGAGGTCGACAACCTCAAGTGGGAATACGCCGCGAAGAAGATTAAAAATGTTTATGAATTGGCAATAAATTTACGTTAAGATATGAGGTACTTATGTTTCTATTTCCAAGTGCATCAGCCATATAGGCTCCGCACATATCGTTTCTTCGATATCGGAAAACGTCATTTTTACTATGACGACTACAACAACCGCATCACGATGCAGCGCGTGGCGGAGAGGTGCTATCTTCCGATGAACAACTTGATGCTCAAGAAGATAGAAGAACTTGGAAACAAGATAAAGTTCGCTATTTCGTTCTCGGGAACGGCTATCGAGCAGATGGAGGTCTATGCGCCTTATGCCTTGGAAAGCTTCAAAAAGCTTGTCGCTACAGGCAATGTTGAGGTGTTGGCTGAGACATATTCTCACTCGGTGTCGTCGCTGATGAATAAAGACGCTTTTAAGATGGAAGTCGCTGAGCATAAACGACTTATGAAGGAGATCTTCAACGTCCGTCCGAAGACTTTCCACAATACCGAGCTGATTTATTCCAACGAAATTGGTGCCGACGTTGCCGAGATGGGCTTCGACCTGATGCTGACCGAAGGCGCTAAGCACGTGCTCGGTTGGAAGAGTCCTAACTATTTGTATGTCAATGCGATAAACCCGAAGATGAAGGTGATGCTGCGCAACTGGAAGATGAGCGACGAGATTACTTTGAAGTTTGCGCATGAGACGTTTAAAGTCGAAGATTTCGTCAACTGGCTCAACTCGATTCCGAAAGAGGAGGAAATCGTCAACATTTTCTTCGATTACGAGACTTTCGGCGAAGGCTTGGATGCTTCGACAGGCATCTTCGACTTCATGAAATATCTGCCCGACGCCGTCATGAAATACACTGATTTCAAATTGGTTACGCCACATCAGATTGTCGAGAAGCTGCAGCCGACGGGCGTGTTCGACGCGCCTATTCCGCTGTCGTGCCGCGACGAGGAACGCGACCTCTCCAACTGGATGGGCAACGACATGCAAGACGATGCTTTGGCGACCTTGTACGGATGCTTCAAGAAGGTGAAAGCCTCTAAGGATGAGGAACTTATGCGCGACTGGCGGGCATTGCAGGCGGCCGAGAACTTCGCCGCAATGTGTACCAAACACCAGGGCGGCACGCCGTACGACTATTACATCAATTACATGAACATTTTGACGGATTTTATTAACCGAATGAAATAATTTTCAATGAAGAAACCTGATTTTTTGTTTGAGACCAGTTGGGAAGTCTGCAACATGGTCGGCGGCATTTATACCGTGTTGTCGACAAAGGCCGAAGAGCTGAAGCAACTTCTTGACGATCATTATATTACGATTGGTCCGGATGTGGTAAAAGAAGCCCACGAGACCATGTATTTTATTGAAGATACTAATCTTTTCCCGGAATGGCGCGAGAAGGTGTCGGAGCAGCTCGGACTGAAGGTGCGCGTAGGTCGCTGGAAGATTTCAGCCAAGCCGATTGCCATCTTGATCGACTATACATCGATGTATTCCATTAAAAATGAGATACTTGCGCATCTTTGGGAACGCTATCAGCTCGACTCGATTCAGGGCCAATGGGACTATATCGAGCCTGTCGTTTTCGGCTATGCTGCCGGAAAAGTCATAGAGAATTTTGTGGAATGGAACGTGGGGCAGGACGACAGCGTGGTGGCGCATTTCCATGAGTGGATGACAGGCGCCGGAGTGCTTTACATCAAAGAGCATTGCCCTTATATCTCAACGGTTTTCACTACTCATGCCACGTATTTGGGCAGAGCGATAAGCGGTAACGGACTGCCGCTTTACAAAGAACTCGGCACTTACAACTGGCAGACTATGGCGAGCCGTTTCAATATCGTCTCGCAGCAGTCGATGGAGATGAAATCAGCACAAAATGCTGATGTTTTCACCACTGTGAGTGACATCACGGCGCAGGAATGCGAGCAGTTTCTGCTGAGAAAACCCGATTTTATCACTATAAACGGAATTAATTCCGATTTTGTTAAAAAGGTTGAAAACAGCAACGAATGCAGGGCAAAGAGTCGTGCCAAGATCTTCGAAATCATCGATACCCTTTGCGGGAAAGAGGTCTCGCGCGATTCATTATTGTTGATCAACAGCGGTCGCTACGAGTTCCATAACAAAGGTATCGACTTGTATATCAAGATGTTAGCAAAGCTGAATCACGACGAGAACCTGAAGCGCGACATCGTGGCGGTGATAGCGGTTCCGGGCAACATCGCAGGTCCTTCGAAAGATTTGACCTATCGTCTTGACGGCAAAGCTGAGAAAAAAGGTCATACCGAGTTTCCTTGTACGCACTATGTGCATGATTATCAATGGGATATGGTGCTTAACGCTTTGCGTGAAAATGGTTTGCAAAACAACGAAGGCGACCGCGTGAAGGTGATGTTTATCCCTGCTTATCTCAACGGGAATGATGGCATATTCAACATAAAATACAATGAATTCCTTTACGGATTCGACCTTTCGGTGTTCCCGTCGTATTACGAGCCATGGGGCTACACTCCGCTCGAGAGTATCGCTCACGGCATCCCGACGATAACGATGGACGTTTCAGGTTTCGGTAAATATATCCAAGGCAAGAAGATTGATAATGAAGCGGTTACAGTCGTTCATCGTGAAGAAGGCAATGAAGATTATGTCATCAATGAGATGGAGAAAGTGGTGCTGAAGATGGCATCTCATTCTGAAAAAGAAAAAGAAGAAATATCGAAAAAAGCTATTGAGATTGCATCTACTTTAGTTTGGAAAGACCTGATAGTCAATTATTTAGATGCATACGAACTTGCCGTAAGAAAGGCTGGAGGGAAAGAGTATATAAAACAGAGTAAAAAATATTCGGAAGTGTTAAGAAATTTTGACTTTAAGAAACAGGATGCGCCGACGTGGAAGAAGATTTTGATTGAGCCGGTGTATTCGGAGGAGATGAAGAAACTTCAGGAACTGGCTAACAACCTGTGGTGGTGCTGGAATGTTGACGCTATAGAACTGTTCGAAAGCATTGATCCTATTGCGTTTGAGCGCCTTGAGCAGAACCCGATAGCGTTGATGAACAGTCTCACGAAGTCGCAGATTGCCGACCTTGAGCAGGATGCAGGTTTCATTGAAAAACTGAATAAAGTCTACGACAGATTTAAGAAATATATGTCGGTGAAGCCTGTCGATGACAATAAAATCGCCTATTTCTCGATGGAATATGGCCTTTTGAAGTCGCTTAAAATCTATTCAGGCGGTCTAGGCATCCTTGCTGGCGACTACCTCAAGCAGGCATCCGACTCGAATGCTAACTTATTGGCTATCGGACTGTTATACCGCTATGGCTACTTCAACCAGGAGCTCTCGGTGTGGGGCGATCAGCTATCGCAATATCTGCCGCAGAAGTTCTCGATGCTGCCGCTTGAGCCGGTGCGCGACGAGGAAGGCAATTGGGTGACGATAAGCATAGCATTTCCTGGCAGAAGCGTGTATGCGAAAGCTTGGAAAGTCAACGTGGGAAGGATTAGTCTGTACCTGCTTGACACCGATATCGAACAGAATTCGCAAGAAGACCGAGCCATTACCGGACAGCTTTACGGTGGCGACAGCGAGATGCGTATCAAGCAGGAGATGTTCCTTGGCATCGGCGGTATCCGTATGCTTAACGCATTGAATATCAAGCCAACAATATACCACTGCAATGAAGGCCACGCAGCATTCTGCGGTCTCGAACGACTCAGCAACTATGTCATAAAACATAACCTCGACTTCGACGTGGCGAAGGAGCTTGTAAGAACTTCGACATTGTTCACCACGCATACGCCAGTCCCGGCTGGTCATGACGCGTTTGAGGAGAACCTCATGAGGACGTATCTGTCGCATTTCCCGCCAAGGGTGAATATCTCATGGGAAGACTTCATGAATATGGGACGCATTCGCCACAACGACCCGAACGAGAAGTTCTCGATGAGCGTGCTGGCGGTGAACCTCAGCCAGGAGGTCAACGGAGTGAGCCGCATCCACGGAAGGGTGAGCCGAGAGATGTTCCAGCAGATGTGGCCTGGCTATTTCGCCGAAGAAAACCATATCGGCTACGTCACCAACGGCGTTCATCTCCCGACATGGGCCGACAAACACTGGCAACGCCTCTACAGCAAGGTGCTCGGCGAGGATTATCTTGCCAATCAGTCCGATCCGACAGTCTGGGAGAAGATTCAAAACGTGCCTGACAAAGACTTTTGGGAGATTCGTAAAGAATTGAAGCACAATCTGATAGAGTTTATAAAAGTAAAGATGACCGACGATATGCAGCGTCGCTCGGAGAGCCCGAAACTCATCATCGAGACGGTGGAGAAACTCAACGAAAACGCCTTGATCATCGGCTTTGCCCGTCGTTTTGCAACATATAAACGTGCTCATCTGTTGTTTAGAAACCTTGAGAGACTTGCGGAAATCGTCAACGATCCGAAACGTCCGGTAATATTCCTGTTTGCAGGTAAGGCGCACCCTAACGACAAGGCCGGTCAGGATTTGATTAAGAATATCATTGAAGTCGGAAGAAAGAAGGAATTCATCGGTAAAGTGTTGTTTATCAATAACTACGACATGGAAATCGGTAAGATTCTGACTTCGAGTGTCGATATCTGGATGAACACACCTACGCGTCCGCTGGAGGCTTCGGGAACGTCGGGCGAGAAGGCCGCTATGAACGGAACGCTCAACTTCTCGGTGCTCGACGGCTGGTGGGCTGAGGGCTATCGTCCGAAGGCCGGCTGGGCCATCAAAGAGGAGAGGACATACGAGGATCAGCGTTATCAGGATGAACTCGACGCCGAGACTATCTATAACACCTTCGAAAATGAGGTGATTCCGTTGTATTTCAAGAGAGACAAGGACGGCGTGCCGTGCGAGTGGATTCAGTGCATGAAGAACGACATGATGCAGATTGCACCATTCTACACCATGAAACGTATGCTCGACGACTATTTCAGTCAGTATTACAATAAACTCATTGAGCGCACCAACTGGATGCGCGCCAACAGATACGCCAAGGCGTTTGAGATTGTCGACTGGAAACGTAACGTGGAGGCCAACTGGGATAAGATTGAGGTGGAATCCATCAAGGTACCGGACCCAGATGTGCGTCCGCTGACCTTCGGCGATGTGTTTATCGCAGAGATCACGCTGAAGACGCCGGGATTGAATAAAGGCGACGTCGGCATGGAACTGGTGTTTGCCGATAAGGTTAACGATGTGATCGACAAGGTGGTACGTGTCGAGCCGTTGTCGCTCGTCGATGCCGGTGAGGGCTGGGTGAGATACTACATCAGCATGCCGATGGAGCATGCCGGAATCTTCAACTACACCTTCCGCATCTTCCCGACGAACGCGATGTTGCCGCACCGCCAGGACCTGCCGTTAGTGAAATGGATTTAATTATGGATAAACCGAAAATAGTTTACATTCATGGTTTCGGAGGCTCGCCGTTCACTCAGACGGTGGGCTTCCTGAATTTATATTATCCTGATTATGAATGGTGTGCGCTTGAAGTTGACCATCACGCAGGTGCTTCCATCAAGAAAATCAACGATTTTGCGAAGGAAAATGATGTTTTTGCCATGATTGGTACATCGCTGGGCAGCTTCTACGTCCTCTGTAGCGACTTCAACGGCCGTAAGCTGGTGATAAACCCAGTCATCGAGCCGATGAAATCGTTGAAAAAGAGTGTCGGCACTGTGCAATACCATGCCCGCCGTAGCGACGGAGCCACCTCGTTCAAGTTCACGATGCAGGATTTGTTTGAGTTCAAGAAATACAAATTCACTGCTGGCGACAACGTTACCTGCCATCACACAGAGCACGACGAACTCCTTGGCGACGACATCAAACGTGACTACGAAAAGATCTTCAAAAATCGCAAAATGTGCTCGAAGAAAACATTGCCGTCGCATATCATCAGCGAGAGCTATGTGAAACACGAAATCGGGGAGTGGTTATTGACAATTTTTTGATAGTAATTCTATCGAAATTATTATAAAATCCAAATATAATTTGGCATAACATGAGTAAGGCAGTTTTATTATTATTTGTAGTCTTGTTTTTCACACTAATTAAGCTTTTAATACCTTCTAAAGGCAAGATGGGTGAAAGAACAGTTTCTCGTAAACTAAATAGACTGCCTCATGACAGATACAAAGTGATAAACAATCTTCTTATAAATAGTTGTGGGTATTCAACGCAAATCGATCACGTAGTTGTATCTCAATATGGTGTTTTTGTTATTGAAACAAAGAATTATCAAGGCCTTATATATGGCGGATATAATACTGATTATTGGACCCAAAATATTTATGGAAATAAGTATGAACTATATAATCCAATTATTCAAAATAATGGTCATATAAAAGCTTTAAAAAGACTTTTGAAAGATTATAACTCTGACGTCTTTGTGTCTATCGTAGCGTTTTCTAAACGTGCTAGATTAAGAGTCGATTATGATGAAGTGGTATATTGGAATAAGATTAATCGCTTAATCAAGTCATACAACCAAGAATGTTTATCTCGTGAGGATATGTATAACATTTACAGTATTTTGCTATCTGAGAACAAGACATCTAGAAAGAATATAAAAGAACATGTAAGAGCAACTCGGAAAAATATTAAAAGAAAAAATAACGCAATATCAAATGGTTATTGCCCTATTTGTGGTGGCTCTCTTGTTTTGAGGGATGGGAAATACGGATGGTTTTATGGATGTCAAAATTATCCTAAATGCAAATATATTCATAAAGTATAAAAACCACTTGACAAAACCGAAAATTTGTTGTATTTTTGCAGCCTAATAAATAATTTTTATGCCAGAAATAAGCAAATTTTATGGAATCGCGATCTACATGTTTATTGGTGACCACAATCCACCACATTTTCATGTTTATTATGATGGTTCGTCTGCTTTAGTATCAATCAAAGACGGAACCATATTAAAAGGTTCGTTGCCTCCGCAAGCAAAACGTCTTGTAAAACAATGGCTTGAGCTACATAGAGATGAATTATTGGATAACTGGAATCGTTTGTCAAACAGCGAATCCGCAATAAGTATAAAACCATTAAGATGATGGAAAACAACGACATATTAACTATAACAGCCGCTGAATATATTGAAGATTACAAGCTTCGCCTCACTTTTAACAATGGAGAGGTTCGAATAGTCGATTTTGTCCCTTTAATGCAAAAAGGAATTTGCAAAAAACTACAGGATAAAGACTATTTCCGCGCGTTTACACTTGATCCTTTTACTGTTGATTGGAATAACGAAATTGGCTTTGCTCCAGAGTATCTTTATGAAATCGGAACATATCCCGAAAATGAAGAAACAACACCACTAATGGCTGCTGAGGACCAACAACCATACGGTAAGAAATAACAATTACTGATTAAACACCTCCATTGCAATAGCTGCACAAGCCTCCGCATCGGCGAGGGCGTTGTGATGTTTGTTTTTCTTGGTGAAATCATAACCACAGGCGGCAGCGGCGGTTTGTAGTTTGTGGTTTTCCAAGTCTGGAAGAACTATCTCTGAAGCCCGTTTCGTGTCGTAAATCTTAAAGCGTTTCCGTCCCATTTTGTAATAAGCAAACAGCGAATTCAAACAGCGTTTTTCGAACTCGTAGCCGTGTGCTACAAACGGCAATCCCTTGATTTTCTTCTCAATCTGATTCCAAACTTGAGGAAAGATCGGCGCTTTGTCGGTGTCTTTCTTCTTTAATCCGTGAATCTTGGTGGTGTAGAAGTCGTAATAATTCGGCACTGGCTTCACCAGACTATAGTACTCCTCCACGACCTCGCGATCGCGCACAACAACGACTCCCATGCTGCAAACGCTGGTGGTTTCGCCGTTGGCGGCCTCGAAATCGATAGCGACAAAGTCGGGAAGGTCGGGAAGCGGCTCCTCAACCTTTGATTTCGCAGTAGTAGATGTCGATGCCATCGTCTTCAAACATTGCTTCACTCAGACAATACTGGCCCGGATGGTCATCTTCCTGGAACAGATAAACCGATGCCTTGTGGAAGGTCAGAGGCTTCTGGTCGGCCGAGAATTTCTGCACCATCTCGTACGAAATGCCTTCAATCTTGCAGAGTTTCATCATCGCCGCAAGGTCGAGGTCGACATTCAGAAACATGTCCTTTTTGCCTTCTTTCCACGCAATGCTTACGATTCCCGTGGTGTAAAGCTCGAAATCTTTTATTTCTACTTTTTTCATATATTTAGCTTTTCCCAGTTTGCAAATTTAATGTAAAGTATTGATACTAACCCGATTAGACCGCCATAGAGGTATTCGCAGGTCCAGACCCATTCCACCTTGGTGGTGAGGCCGGTGAGCATCCAGATGTAGGCGATGTAAAGCAGCAGTATGCCAAACTCGAGCCACAACGCCGCGTTGGTCTTGCCGGTGCCAGAGACAGCCTCGAATATTACCGCTCCGATAGCCTGGAAGATGATGGCGCCACAAATAACGTAAATCGAAGGAATTGCCGCTCCTGCCAGCATCATGTCGTCGGTGTAGATGCTCATCACCGAGGTGGGGAAGAAGATGCACACCAAAATCAGCGGTATGCAGCATAATATGCAGTTCAGCACGATCTTTAACAGCGTCGACAGCACCTC
The DNA here is from genome assembly GCA_001603665.1 of Bacteroidales bacterium Bact_22. Classification (GTDB taxonomy): domain Bacteria; phylum Bacteroidota; class Bacteroidia; order Bacteroidales; family F082; genus Limimorpha. Next base: position 18,720 of record LUZN01000010.1, on the reverse strand, counting down.
GTCGGCATGTCCGGCCCCGATGATACGGCTCGTCAGTGTGTTGGAGGTGGCCAGAAAGCCGAAGACCGGGATGAACAGAATCATATACACGCTGCGGGCTATCGACGAGATGCCGATGGCCTGTTCGCCCATCTTTTCAACCATGATGAAAAAGATAAACCATGCGCTGAACGAGAACAGCTTCTGGAACATCGTCGGCGTTGCTATCTTAAAGATGTTGATAATCAAATCTTTATCAGCTCCGTGAGGCTTGAAAAGCTCGTATTCTCTCTTACCTAATGTGATGTAAGTGTAGACGAAGAAGAACGTCGTGGCGGTGATCTCGGCTATCAGCGAAGCCAAGGCCGCACCGGCGATTCCCATCTCCGGCAAGCCCCAGTGACCGAAAATCAGGCAGTAGTCGAGGATGATGTTCACCGTCGCCATGATGACCGTCGAATAGGTGATGACTTTCGTGTTGGAAAGCCCGGTATAAAGCGAGCGGAAGAGGTAGTTAAAACACACGAAGACGATGCCGAACTGTCGCACGTTGATGTATTCCATCGCGCCCGCATAGATGCTGTCCGATTCGATGATGAAATCGAGGAGCGGACCCGAAAACAGCCGCATTATCGTGAACAGCAAAAGTCCGAAAATGAGTATCGACGCGGCTCCGTGTTGGAAGATGCTGCCGATCTTGTTGTACTCCTGAGCGCCGAAGCGTCGGGCGATAATTATTTGAATACCAATGGCTAAGCCCATCGCCATGGTGGTGAACACGAAATAATACATGCCCGCCATCATCGAGGCGCCGAGGGCAATCACGCCGAGGTGACCCAGAAACGCCGTGTCGGTGAAGGTGATGAGCGTCTGCGCGAGTCCGCCAATCATAATCGGAACCGCGATGCGCCAAATCTCACGTGTCGAAACACTAGTCTTCATTTTTCTTTGCAAAAATACAAAAATATTCATTAAAAAAGGAATAAAATGCTGCTTTTTCCGTTAAAATTAGTATATTTGTAAATTGAATTAATCTTATTTCAAGATAAGAAATAGAGTTTTAAATAATTGATAATCAAAGAATTAGTATAATAAATATGAAGAGTATTAGAAGTTTTGTCCTGATTTTCGCCTTGTCGGCAATGATTCCGATGCAGATTTTTGCACAAAAACCTGAAAAAATCAGATGTTATGACGAGAATTGTGTGAATGAAGTGCTGAGAGATCTCAGTTCTGATGATGAAATTAAGGTGTCTGAAGCCGAGCAGAAACTCACGGCAATGGCTCTGGAAGCTGGCTATACGCGCGACAGCAATATGGTAAACGCCTTGAAGATGCCGATGGTTGTATTCATCTTTGAAAATGAAAATAATAGCAAAAATGCTTTCCTGATATCACTTTTCCCGAAGTTCTGCTGGGCTGATGACTGTCGCGAACTTTTGAAACTTACTGATAATGATGCGGTTACAGATGATGTGATCAGAGCGATGGCCGATATCAGCGGCTCGGGTGATTATATCGCGAGGTATATCTCCGGACATCGTGATAATTTGAACCACAAAGCGGCATTGGCCTATGCCATTGGAAAACAGAAGATTGTTAAGATGGAAAATACTCTTATTTCCTGGCTAAACGATGCTGATGAGCCGACGAAAGTCGAGATTTATAAGGCACTTCTGGTGATTCGCAGCAATGATAATACAGCTTCCATTATTAAAAAAGGTGCTAAAAAACTGCTGAAAAGCCAAGCACCGGAGAGTAGAGTCGCGGGTTTGGAACTTATCGCCGGCCTCAACGGTGATAAGTCGATGTCGACGCTGTATAAAGCTTTGAAAGACAAATCGGGTGATGTTAGAGTGACTGCTCTCAACCTGATGAAACCTTATGTAAATCAAGATGTTGTGAAGAAAGTGATGAAGAAGTGCAAGAAAGGCGACGCCCTTGTCGATGCCATCAACTGGCTTGGCGACATCAAAGACGACTCGCAGATGGAGATTGTGATAAATCAGCTGTCGTCGGGAAATCCTAAGCTTGTGGAGGCCTCTATCCGTGCTATTTTCAAGATCGACAACGCCGACGGCATCAATGCAGTGAAACCGATGTTTGGCGGTGATTATCAAGAAGTTATAAAAGAATCGATGATAGCCTACGAAGGCGACTATCTCGATGTGATGAATGCTGTGCTGCAGAGCGGCAACGACAGCCAGAAACTGGGCGCTTTGCAAATCGTCGAAAGCCGTGCAGTGCCTGGACTTAACACTCGCGTGAGAGAGCTTACGTCGAGCAACAGTCAGGAGGTGAAAGACGAGGCGTATAAAGTGCTCAAACTCGTAGTGACACCAGCAAATGACGAGTATTTGAAGACTTTGCTGGAATACTGCGACGACAAATATGTAGCAGATGTGCAGCTCGCCATAAAATCTGCCATGGCCAAAGCTACTGAGACAATGAAAAACGATTTTGCATCGACGCTGAAACATGTAAAAGCGGATAAAATAGGCCGTTATTACAAGGTTTTCGCGTATTTTGGAACAGAACTCTGCGTCAACAAGCTGATTGATGCGTATAAAAATGGTCCGAGTATCGCTGAAGCAAGAAATGCTTTGCTTCTTGTTGAAAATGAAGCATATAAACAGCGTATCAATGAAGTGCTGAAATAATAGTTAATGCTCTGATGAAAAAGGCTAAAATATTGATATTCATATTGTTATTAACCTCCTTCTCGTTTTTGAGAGGGCAGGTGAATAACGGCTTGCAGAAGGTGCAGGAGTATGATTTGATACTTGAAGCCGACAAACAGCTGAGCGAATGTACCGATTACGAATCGTATAAGTCTGTGTATCAATACCTTATATATGGCTTTTCGGAAATGGGAGCGAATCTGGCCGTCGATTTTATGGTACGCTTGCCGTATTTCGAGTATCTCGATGCCACTGATGAACAGAAGGAAGAGATTATGGCGATAGCCGGCATGTATGAGAGGGTTAAAATTGGCAAGAAAGCGCCTGATATTCAAGCGGTTACTATTGATAATATATGTTTTGATTTAAGTAATATTGAAGAAAATTATACGATATTGCTTTTTTGGTCGTATTCGTGTCCGCATTGCCATGATCTGCTTAAGGAATTATCAGATTTTGCCAAGGAAAACGATGATTTTGCGATAGTGACGGTGAATGTGTCGGGCGAGTTGAGGAAGGTGAAACGTCTGATTAGGAAATTAGGGCTGAAAAAATATTGCAATATCTGTGACGGACAGGGCTGGGATTCGCCGATTGTGGTGGATTACGCCGTCGACATGACGCCTTCGATGTTTTTACTCGATAAGAATAAGATTATCATCGGAAAGCCTTTTGATACTGAAGAAATAGAAAATAGTATTAATTTATGAGGAGATTATATTTTTCAATAATTATGTTGTTGTTTGGCTTTGTCGCTAACGCCCAAGATGCCGAAGACCGCTGGGTTGACTCGGTTTACAACTCGTTGACTGCTGAGCAGCGTGTCGGTCAGCTGATAAATGTGCGGGCTAACTTGCCTAATAAAACTTATTTTGCTGAGGTTCAACGACTTATAGGAAATTATAACATCGGCGGCGTGACGTTTTTCCGTACTGATGCCGAGCCTCTGCTGAAGCAGGTGAACGAATGGCAGTCGATGGCGCAAACGCCTTTGATGGTGGGCATCGACGGAGAGTGGGGACTTGGGATGCGACTCAACGACGGCATCTCGTATCCTTACCAGATGACATTGGGAGCCATTCAGGATCAAGAACTTATATCTGAGATGGGTGCGCAGATTGCCGAGCAGTGCCGCCGAATTGGAATAAATATCGACTTTGCGCCTGATATCGACGTGAACAACGAACCGAAAAACCCTGTCATCGGGATGCGAAGCTTTGGCTCTGACCCTAAGGCTGTGGCTGAACGCGGCACTCAGTATGCACTGGCACTTCAGAACAACGGAGTGCTGCCTACGATGAAACATTTTCCGGGTCACGGCGACACTAAAAACGACTCGCACGAGACGCTTCCGAAGGTCGATAAAAAACTCAAAGAGATAAAACAAACCGAGCTATATCCATTTGATTATCTGATAGATAAGGGAGTGGCAGGCGCTATGGTCGGACATCTTTACATGCCGGCCATTGAGCCGGTGAAGGGCCTCTCATCGTCAATATCGAAGAACGTGGTGACGGGACTTTTGAAAGAAGAGATGGGCTTCGACGGCATCATTTTCAGCGACGCGATGGAGATGAAAGGCGCTTATCAGGGAATTCATCCCGACAGCGTGGGATTCAAGGCGATAATGGCCGGCATCGACGTGGTGCTGATGCCTGTGAATCCTGAAAATACTATCAAAAACATTGTAAATCAATTAGATAGAAAAGACGCTGAGAAGAGGGTGGAGGAGAGCTGCAAGAAAGTCTTGAGGTATAAATACCGTCTCGGAATAGCCGATTATCAACCGCAGCAGGAGCAGTTTGTGGATAACGATTTGCATCAGGCAAAGTATTATAACCTGAGACAACGTCTTTATAATGAAGCGGTTACGATGCTGAAAAACGAACGCGAGACGCTTCCGCTCGACAAGTCGCAGAAGATTGCCGTGCTGACTTTCGGCAAGAAAGATGCTGTAGCCAAAAAGCTGAAAAACGAAGGTTGTGATGTGAAGTGTTATGTCGTTGAAAAAGAACTTGACAAAGCTCATAAAACGAAGATACTCAACGACTTAAAGAAGTTCGATTTAGTCATTGTAAATATCCAGAACACTACCATCAGCGCGACAAAGGGCTTTGGAATCAGCGATGCCACCGTCGATTTTGTCAAAGAGATAAGCAAAAACAACCGTATCGTTTTCAATCTCTTCGCGTGTCCGTATGCCTTGAACCAGTTTACCTTCAAGAAGGCGCCGGCAGCCGTCCTCGTTGCATATGAAGACGTGCCCGACGCTGTGAACGCCGTGGTCGACGTGATGGTCGGAAAGCTCAACCCATTGGGACGGCTGCCGGTGACGGTCAACAAGAAGTTTAAGGCTGGCGACGGATTGAGCTTCAATGGCTTTTTGTCACCCGAAACTCTGCCCGTTGCACTGATCGACAATGAATACACTCAAAAGATCGACTCCATAGCCGTCAACGGTGTCGAAATCGGCGCTTATCCCGGATGCCAGATTTTCGCCATGAAAGACGGAAAGGTCATCTACGACAAATGTTTTGGATATTTCACCTACGAGGGAGAGCACGAGGTGCAAAAGGACGACGTCTATGATATCGCCTCGCTCACCAAGGTCTTCGCGACCACCTTCGCCATGATGAAACTCTACGACGAAGGCCACATCAGCCTCGAAAGCACGCTCGGCGATTATTTCCCTTACCTGAGAAACACCGACAAAGGTGACATCAAACTTATCGAAATCATGACGCATCAGGCCGGCTTCACGCCTTGGATGCCATTGTATCAGTCGCTGATGAAAAACGGCAAGCCCGACCCCGAAATCTTTAGGAAAAACATAGACGAAGATCATACCGTGCGCGTGGCTGAAAATATGTACATCTCCAAAGACTTCAACTTCGACATCTTTGAGACGGTGAAGGCGACGGAGCTGGGCGACAAGAAATACAAATACAGCGATCTGGGCTTCTACATGCTGCCGAAGATCGTCGAAATGGTGACCAACGAGCCATTCGAAAAATATCTCGACGAGAATTTCTACAAGCCGTTGAATCTGAATCACATCTATTATAAACCATTGAGGCACATTGAGTTAGAGAACATCGCTCCGACAGAATACGATATTGAGTTCCGTATGCAACAGCTTTGTGGCGATGTTCACGACCAAGCCGCTGCCTTGATGGGAGGCATCGCCGGACATGCCGGACTCTTTGCCAACGCCCGCGACCTCGCCGTGATGCTGCAGCTGCTGCTCGACGACGGATACGCTAACAACCAGCAGTTTTTGTCGAAATATACAATTAAAAAGTTCACCTCGGCGCCTTATAAAGACAACCTCAACCGTCGTGGCATTGGCTTCGACAAACCTGAAGTCAACCCCGAGGTGACGGCTTATACCCCTTCGAAACAGTCGTCGATGGAAAGCTTCGGACATACAGGTTTTACTGGCACTTTCGTGTGGGCTGACCCTGAAAACGACCTCATCGTGATATTCCTCTCCAACAGAGTGTACCCCGATGCAAAAAACAACAAATTGGCACAATTCGACATCCGCACGAAGATACACGACCTGTTCTACGACGCAGTGAAATAGTTTAGAGTTTAGAGTTTAGAGTGTAGAGTAGTTTTGAAGTTTATAGTTGAAAGTTTAAGATTTTTGTTGGAAATAACGATTTTTTATATAATTTTGTAAGTCATTTGATACGAGGGGGAAATTTGATATTCAATTTTAATTATAATTTTAAATTTTTGAATTTTAAATTTAAATTTTAAATTGGAAAACTATGTCAAATCAAGCGAAATATGACTCTCTCAGGCAGACGTTTGAGTCGTTCTGCTACGAGGATTTCCATTACAAAGTGGAAAACGGTACGTTTTTTGCCAGTTTTGACTTTGTTTTATCTCCAACAATTGCTTTTCACCCTTGTTTTGAAATCCCATCCAGAAGTTTCTATCACTGGAATTCCATTCCAAAACCCCTCCTCGACAACCTCATCTTCCACATTGGCATGATCGAACTGATAAGCTACTGGAAAATAGCTTGTCCGAAGAAGGTCGTCGTCAAGCCTTTTGCCCTCGACGAAGAACAGATTCGCTGGTGGAAGAAGCTGTATTTCAATGGCTTAGGTGAGTTTTTCTACGTCAACGGAATCACGACTTCTATTGATGATTTCATGCATATCGACAGTGGGGCCGCAGCGCGCTGTTGTCATTCCGAGCGAAGCGAGGAACCCCCTTTGAATAATCAGACACTCATCCCCATCGGCGGCGGCAAGGATTCCGTTGTGACCCTGGAACTGCTCAAAAATCGTGTTCCCGCCATCCCGTTGATAATCAACCCGCGCGGCGCGACCAACGAATGCGTTGCCGCCGCCGGCTTCAATGATGATCAGGTCGCAATAATCAAGCGCACCCTCGACCCGACGATGCTTAAGATGAACGCCGAAGGCTACCTCAACGGTCACACCCCGTTCTCGGCGATGTTAGCGTTTTATACCATTTTACTGGGATTTGCGACGCATTCGAAGTACATCGCGCTGTCAAACGAGTCGTCGGCCAACGAGCCGACAGTGCCCGACACCGAGATCAACCATCAATACAGCAAGTCGGTGGCGTTTGAAAACGACTTCCGTCGTTATGTGGCGAAGTATATCGACGCTGATATTCAATACTTTAGCTTCCTGCGGCCGCTCAACGAGCTGCAGATTGCAAAGCTTTTCAGTCGCGCTAAAGAGTACCGGAAAGTCTTTAAGAGCTGTAACGCCGGCTCGAAGACCGACTCGTGGTGCGGCCGCTGCCCTAAGTGTCTGTTCACCTGGCTCGCACTGTCGCCATTTGTCTCGAGAGGCGAGTTGGCCGACATCTTTGGCAAAGATCTGTTGAAAGACAACGACTTACGACCGATTCTCGACCAGCTCGACGGCTCGGTTGAAGTGAAACCGTTCGAATGTGTCGGCACAGTGGGCGAGGTGCGCGCCTGTGTCAACAAAATCTTGCAAACCGATAAAAATCTCAAAGATACTATTCTCGATGGAGTCGAAAAAACCGACGACACGACAGTCGAGGATTATATCGCAGAGTTCGACGAAGGTAACAACCTGCCGCCTTTGTTTAAAAAGATCTTGAAGGAGGGACTGAATGCTTAGCGTGAATACCATATTCAAACGGCTTCGCGGCAAGCGCATCCTGATCCTCGGGTTCGGACGCGAAGGCCGGTCGTCGCTGGCATTCATACAAAAATATATGCCTCATGCCACCGTCGGTGTCGCCGACAAAAACGCTGAAGCACTGAACGCTTTAAGCGGAGTAGCAGTTTATTCCGGCGATAATTATTTCGATGCCGTCAACGACTACGATGTGGTCATTAAAACTCCTGGTATCTCATTGAAAGACAAAGATATAGATCTTTCAAAGATAACGTCGCAAACCGATTTGTTTTTAGAAGCGTTTTACAGCCAAATCATCGGCGTGACAGGCACAAAAGGCAAGAGCACGACATCCACTTTGATTTATCATCTTCTGAAAGAGTCGGGAAAAGACGCGATACTGGCTGGAAACATTGGCATTCCCGTATTCGATATCATCGATCAGATCACCAATAAATCGATTATAGTATTCGAACTCTCTGCGCATCAACTGCAGTTTATCCATCGCAGTCCGCACATTGGCATACTTCTTAACGTCTTCGAAGAGCATCTCGACCATTTTGGCACTTTTAAGGCCTATCGCGATGCTAAGTTAAACATTATCAGGAAGATGGGGGAGACCGACTGGGCTGTCACCAACGACGAGTTCTGCTATGAGGCCGAAGCCATGATGGTGCGCTCCCTGAGTTATCAGTATTACGATTTCGGAGTCGATTGGGATAAGATCTCGCTGAAAGGCGAGCATAACCGCTTGAATGTCAAGGCGGCACTGTGCGCCATCAACGCTTATGGTGTACCTGTCGACGAGGTGTTGCCTAATCTCTATACCTTCCAGCCTCTGGAGCACCGCCAGGAACTTGTGGGTACCTTCGGCGGCGTGACGTTCTACAACGACAGCATCTCAACCATCCCGCAGGCAGCGATAGCAGCTCTGGAGACCATCAAAAACGTGACATTCCTGCTTCTCGGCGGCTTCGACCGCGAGATCGACTATACTCCTTTAATCGATTATCTTCTCAAAAATCCAGTCAAACATATCCTTTACACCGGTAAGGCGGGAAATCGTATGCGTGATATGTTGCAACGCGCTGGCTATCAAGGAGATATAAAAAATTTCAAAGACCTCAACGAAGCCTTTGAAATTATTAAGAGTTTATCGAAAAACGGCGACGTTTGTCTGCTTTCGCCAGCCGCCGCCAGCTATGATCAATATCGTAACTTTGAAGAACGCGGAAGAGCCTTCAAAGCTTTGTCGAGAGAATTCGTAGCGTTGGATCTGTAATAAAACAAGCAGAACTCATTCCATTGATTGTGTGAATCGAATTTACCGCAAATGATTGTGGTGTCGTTTTTGTATTTGTATATATCGAGAGTGTCACCAACTGTTGAATGATAATTGAAATTCTCTTTAAGATAGACGCTGTCTAAAAGGTATTCCACATCAGGTCTGATATAAACGTCAGCCTCGTAATATGCTCCATTGTAGAAGAAGAAATCCATCTCGCCGCAAGCATACGAATAGCCATGACTTGCAGTGTACTGATAAATCAAAAGAGTGTCGATAATAGCCGAATTAAATGGTCTTCCGTAAAGCTGTCTGATCCTTTCTGAATTGCAACCAAACTCAAAAGTCGGCTCAATGAATAGGTCAACAATCACATCTACAACACGGCTTTCATAACTGTTGTCAATCTTTACTTGAGCTGTTCCGACATTCTTGCCATGAATTTTTCCGCCGCCGGATACCGTAATTACTTCGAGACCATCAGGATTTATGGCTTTGTAAGAAATGTCATAATCTGATGAAACATTAATTTGGTAGTCGAAGTCATGGGTAAGTCCGGACAAAGCCATAACAATAGGGTTGGAGTCATTGTAATTCAATGACTTGGATTTCTTGTTTCTATTACAACCAGTGGTCAAAACGGCTAAAATCATTATAAAAAACAGTGTCTTTTTCATATCTGTAATTTTTATGATGCAAAATTATAAAAAATTTATCAAATATGAAGAAAAAAAATTAAATTTGCAGGTTTGGAAATTAATAACAAATCAAAATATAACTGTATGATTAACAACAATTTCATCAAACGTCACAATGGCCCGACAGAAGCAGATGTTGAGAAAATGCTTAAGGTCATAGGCGTGAAATCGACCGAACAGCTCGTCGATGAGATTATTTCTCCGGATATTCGTCTGAAAAAAGACCTCAATATCGGTCGCGGAATGAACGAATACGAATGTATCAGCCACCTCAAGGCCCTTGGAGCAAAGAACAAACAGTTCCGCAGCTACATCGGAATGGGTTACTACAACGTGATTACCCCAGGCGTCATCACACGTAACATCCTTGAGAACCCGGGTTGGTACACATCATATACTCCTTATCAGGCTGAGGTTTCACAAGGCCGTCTCGAGGCTTTGCTCAACTTCCAGACTGTTATCAGCGACATGACAGCAATGCCTTTGGCAAACGCTTCATTACTCGATGAGGCTACAGCAGCAGCCGAGACAATGCTTATGTTCTATCATGAACGTTCACGTGCTCAGGTGAAAGCCGACGTCAAGAAGATTTTCGTGGCAAACGACATGTTCCCACAGACAATCGAGGTCATCAAGACAAGAGCTCATTTCCTCGGAATTGAAGTCGTTGTTGACGATATCAAGAACTTCAGCGCAGGCGAGGAATACTTTGGAGTTATCGTCCAGAATCCTAACCAGTTTGGTGAAGTCATCGACTATCGCGAATCAGTGAAGGTTTGGAAAGAAAAAGGCATGCAGGTTGGCGTCGCCGCTGATTTGATGAGCCTCGCTCTCATCACACCTCCAGGCGAATGGGGTGCTGACGTGGTGTTCGGCAGCAACCAGCGTTTCGGTCTCCCGATGGGCTTCGGCGGTCCTCACGCAGGTTACTTCGCAACAACAGAAACTTACAAACGCTCAATGCCAGGCCGTATCATCGGTATCTCAAAGGATGCTCTTGGCAACCCGGCATATCGTCTCGCATTGCAGACACGTGAGCAGCACATCAAACGTGAGAAAGCTACATCAAACATCTGCACAGCTCAGGCATTGCTCGCCATCATGTCAGGATTCTACGCAATTTATCACGGGCAGGACGGCATTAAAGAAATTGCACATCATATCAACTGCCTCGCCGGAAAACTCGCCAAGGAATTGGAAAAATACGGCGTGAAACAGCTCAACAAATACTTCTTCGACACATTGCTGTTCGAGTTGCCGGAAGGCGCTTGCACATGCAAAGTGAAGGAAGCCGCTGAGAAACACTGCATGAACTTCCGTATCATCGACAAGCAGCACTTCGGCATCAGCATCGATGAAACGACATGCCGCGAAGACCTCGACGAAATCGGAATGGTCATCGCTGAAGCTCTCGGCAAGAAACATCAGCCACTCGTTTGCGATCCTAACTGCCAGAATTTCTGCGGCATCCAGGAAGGCATGAGAAGAACTTCGGCATTCTTGACAGCTCCAGTGTTCTCAAAGTATCGCAGCGAAACAGACATGATGCGTTACATGAAACAGCTCGAGAACCGCGACCTCAGTTTGAACCGTTGTATGATTCCTCTTGGCTCATGCACCATGAAGCTGAACCCTGCAACATCAATGTTCGCACTCAGCTGGCCAGAATTCGGCAACATTCACCCATTTGTGCCGGCAGAGCAGGCTGAAGGTTATCTCGAGATGATCAAAGAGATGGAGAAAGACCTCTGCGAAATCACAGGTTTCAAAGGTATCTCATTCATGCCTAACTCAGGTGCAAGCGGCGAATATGCAGGCTTGATGACAATCCGCCGTTACCAGGAGGCAAAGGGCGAAGGTCAGCGTAACATCTGCTTGATCCCTGCATCAGCACACGGAACCAACCCGGCATCAGCAGCCATGGCAGGTCTGCAGGTCGTCGTCGTGAAATGCGACGAGCACGGTAACATTGACCTCGCTGACGCAAAGGAGAAAGCCGAGCAATACAAGGACAATCTCGCCGCATTCATGGTGACATATCCTTCAACACACGGTATCTATGAAGACGGCATCCGCACCCTCGTGAAACTCGTTCATGACAACGGCGGCCAGGTCTACATGGATGGTGCTAACATGAACGCACAGGTCGGCCTCACATGCCCAGGATTCATTGGCGCTGACGTATGCCACCTCAACCTGCACAAGACATTCGCTATCCCTCACGGCGGTGGCGGTCCTGGTGTTGGCCCAATCGGTGTTGCAGAACACCTCGTTCCGTTCCTGCCAAGCCACGTCTGCTTCAAGACCGGCGGCGAGAAACAGATGGGCGCAGTTTCGGCAGCTCCGTTCGGAAGCGCACAGATCCTCACAATCACCTACTGCTACCTCAAGATGTTGGGCGGTGAAGGTCTGAAGAAAGCTACAATGGGCGCTATCCTCAACGCTAACTATCTGAAAGACAGACTCAAAGATTACTATCCGATCCTCTATACCGGCAACCACGGTCACGTTGCACACGAGATGATTCTCGACATCAACCAGATCAACAAGACAACAGGTGTTGCCGCTATCGACATCGCAAAACGTCTGATGGACTATGGTTTCCACGCACCAACAGTGGCATTCCCGGTTCACGAGACTTTGATGGTCGAACCTACCGAGAGCGAGCCGTTGGCCGAACTCGACAGATTTGTTGACGCTATGATTAAGATCCGTCAGGAAATCAAGGACATCGAGGACGGCAAGGCACCTCAGGGCGACAACATCATCTCACACGCTCCTTACACAGCCGAGATGCTGATGGCCAACGAATGGAACTTCCCATTCAGCCGTGAAGAGGCTGGCTTCCCGCTCAAGAGCGACGTCCAGGACAAATACTTCCCACACGTCACCAGAATCGACGACGCCTTCGGCGACAGAAATCTGGTCTGCCGAGTGATGGAATAAAACTCCAGACAATAAAAAAAGGCCGCCTTTCGGCGGCCTTTTTTGTTTCAGGCGGTTATCGTCTCACGATAACCTTGATACCTGTCATCTCCTTGCCGTTGGCGATTCTAACGATGTAGATGCCTTCTGCGAGATCGTGACGGATCACGTTGTTGCCTGTAGCCACTGTCTGGCTCAGCACTGGCTGACCAACGAGGTTGTAAACCACAACGTTAACTGACTCGTCGCTGTTGTTTGCAATCATCAGCTCGTTGTGGCTGTTCCAGACATCGACATTCAATGCACTATCAGGTGTGATTGTCATCCAATAGTAATCTGCAGTAATCAAAATGTCGTCAATCTCCCATGCCGCGGCGCCTTCGTCGATGGTGCTGATGTATCTGAAGCCGATATGGCAGGTGAGGCCGAAGATGTATGGATCCAACAATATCTCACCTGACTCTGTCCATGTGTAGTTGCCTTCTGATTGGATGTATTCCAATGGTTGCCATGATGCTGCCGTAGGATCCTGGCCGTCATAATTATTGCTGATGTATAGCTCGAGTGCCGGACCGTCGAACTTGGTCGCGTTCATGAAAGTCAAAGTAATATTTTTATATAAATCAAATCCAATCGTGATAGCAGGGGAGATGCACCACTGCTCGTTGTCTACATCGTCGTTGTAACCGTTGGCGTTAGCGTAGTGGTTACCGCTGTAGCTGCCGATAGTCCACGGCTTGTTACCTTCGATAGTCACAAATGTCCAGCCGTTCATTTCGCCTTCCCAGTCTTGATTCAAGAGAACTATCACATCTGTAATGATGACGTAGCTCGCTGTTGCAATGCCACTGTCGTCGTAACCTTCCTTCATGGCGATGGCTTTGATGGTCATGTCGGTGTCAACGACGATTGGCTCTTCGTAAATCTCCGAATCCTCTGAAGGATCAGTGCCGTCGGTGGTGTAATAGATTGTAGCACCTTCGGTGGCGCATGTGATTTCGACTTCTATCACCTCATAATATGTGCCTGATGCCACGCTGAACACCGGTGTTGCCACTGTCGGTGTCACCACGCCGCCTTGCACGAAGATGTCGAGGAAGAAGTTGTAGTCAGGATTGCTGATGTTGCTTGTCGAATAAGCTCCGAACTTGTTCTGGTTGTTCTTTGCGATGCCACGGTTTGTCGTCTCAGCATTGGTGATCACAAATGCTGTGTAGTTAGGAATCAAAGCGCCCTCCTCCGATGTCTGGAGTGCGATGTTCCATTCTGTCTGCACTCCGCCCGAGAAGTTGGTGCTGCTGCTGTAGCCGAGGCTGTCACCAGCAGCGTTCACGAGAGTGATGACATCACCGTCGAGTGTCACATTCCACAGATATGTGTCAGCGTTGTCGGCAATTTCTGCTGGGAGTTGTTCCATGCCGCCGTTGTTCACTGAAGTGAAGAGCACGCCGTCAGGTTTGCCCGAAACGCCAGCTGTCATTGCATAATAGCCGTCGCCGATAGTAGCATCGTAACGTGCTGCAAGGATGATTTGGTCGCCGTCGTTGAGGTCGCTGATAGCGTAGATTCTGTTCCAATCGCCACCAGGTTGTGGTTGCTCTGTAACTGTACCGCTCAATGTCACTGTTGTTTCATTACCTGAAGATGCATAGATATTAACAGTCTCAGTGTACTGACCGACTTCTGTGCCATTCATTCTGACATAGATTGTGGTTGCTTCAAGATTTGTGATATCTTCGAAGAAGATCTCATCGCCATATTCTTCGTCATCGAGAGAAATCTCAAATGGACTATAAACTGAGACATTTATGCTACCTGTTGTTCCACCTGGAGCTGGTCCGATGTTGCCTGCTGTCAAGACGAATGTCTGCGATGCTGAAGGACCTTCACCAATATGGTGTGTGAAGCCTGACAAAGCACTTGGTGTCACTGTCAGATATGGTTCTGTAGTGAATCCCACTAATGTGATGTCGTCGACTTCCCAAGCTGCAGCTTCGGTTTCGGTTGATGTGTACTTGAATCCGATGTAGCACTCGTCACCTGCAAAGCCTGCAAGGTCGATAGTTCCTGACTCAGCCCATGCGAATGAACCAGTTGACATGTTGAACGTGAGCTCAGTCCATGTTGCTGTTTCCGGTGTCTCGCCGTTGTAGTCGTTCGAGAAGTAGAGCTGCAAATCCGGACCTGTGTAGTTCTTGGCATTTCTGAATGTCAAGCTTACGTTGCTATAGACATTTAGGCTGAAAGCAGGGGAGATGCACCACTGTTCGTTGGCGCCGCCGTTATAACCGTTGCCATAAGCGTAGTGGTTGCCGCTGTACGATGCTATCGTCCATGGCTTGCTGCCTTCTACTGTCACGAATGTCCAGCCGTTCATCTCACCTTCCCAATCTTGCTGGAAGATGGTCACAGCACCTAAGATGATGGTGTAATCAGCTGTCGCGATGTTACTGTTGTCGTAGCCTTCTTTAACTGCTAAAGCCTTGATAGTCATGTTGGTAGCTACTGCAATAGGTTCTGTGTATACTTCGCTTTCAGTTGTTGGGTCGCTGCCGTCAATGGTGTAGTAGATGGTTGCCTCAGGAGTGCCGCAGCTGATGGCAACTTCCTGCTCTTCGTAGTATGTTCCGGCTTCAGGAGTGAATGTCGGAGTGGCGCAGATTGGCGTTCCACCTGCTGTTGCGAAGATGTCGAGGAAGAAGTTGTAGGTCTCAGATGCGATGTTCTGAGTGTGATACGGACCGAAGTTGTGGTTGCCGTTCAAAGCAATGGCTCTCACCGCGTTGTTGACGTTGTTGATAACAAATGCTGAGTATTCAGGAACCATAGCTGTGGCTTCTGAAGTCTGATAGGTGATAGCCCATGCTGTGTTGTCACCGCCTGGTGAGAAGTTGGTGCTGCTGGTGTAGCCGAGCACGTCGCCGTTGGCATTGGTGAAGGTGTAGTTGTCACCGTCGATGGCCACTGTCCAGTAATAGTTGGCTTCTTCATCAGTGATTTCTGCGGGTAACACCTCGCCGTTGGTTGTCTCGCTTGTGAACAAAACACCCGTAGGCTTACCTGATGCCTGTGCTGTCATTGCATAGTACTGATTGGCATTCTCGTCGAAACGAGCTGCGAAGACGATTTTAGCGCCGTTGGTGACCTGTGAGAGGTCGCTGACACGTGTGTAGCCGACTGGTGTTGGCGGTTCACCTGTGACGCTACCGCTCAAGGCGATGGTCATGGTGCCGATTTCTTCCTGGTTGATGGTGATCTCCTCGTTGTAGTCGCCAATCTCCAGACCGGCTTTCAGTCTCACCTTGATGGTGTAGTTGTAAACGCCAGTGTAGGTGTTGATGGTGATGTGGCTCTCAGGATAGAAGTTATCGCCTGGGAATGACGACATCTCGTAGTTCTCAGGAGCGTAGATGTGTGTAGGAGCTGTAAGACTTCTGGCGCTGATGTTGAAGGTCTTGACATTCGACGGACCTTCTTCATAAACGTAGTTGAAGCCTGACAATGCTGTAGGATTGACGAAGATACCTGCAGGATGTGTGAATGTGACATCGCTTGCCAGAGCCACGCGGAGCTGCACTGCGTTGTAGCATCCGATGACGCCTGTAACTGTCACGAAGTCGCCTTCTTCAAGACCTTCAACGACTGGCATCTTGTAGATGTTCAGCGTGCTCTCGCCCTGTGTGATAGGCGTGTTGCTGCTGGTGTTGATGGTACCTACTGTAGCCTCGACAATCTGTACGCGTGTCGACTGTAACAGTTTGTCGCCGTTATGGTCTGCTAAAATCTCAGCGATGGTCTTCTCTGCCACTGGGAGTGGGTTGCCGCTCGACACGATGACGAAGTTGTTGGCGTTGCCGCCGTTGATGCCCGAGAGCTCGATGAGACCGTTGTAAACGGCTTTCTTACCGTAACCGAGCACCATGTCACCGAGAGCAAGACCAGCCGGAACGGTGTTGTTGTTCAGGTAAAGAACGATACCTGCTGTAGCATCCTGAACGTAGATGTTTCTGCCGTCGATGAAGGTCACAACGCCCTGAACGAGACCATACTGGTTGGTTTCCAATGCCTTGGCTTCAGCAATCGTAATCGGCTGGATGATGGTGTAAGCTACTGACACCACGTCGCTGTTGTTCATGCCTTCCTTCACAGCCATAGCCTTCACTGTGGTTGTCGTGCTTACTGTGAATGCCTCAGCATATACTGGGCTTTCCGTTGTTGGATCGGTACCGTCTAAGGTGTAGTGGATCGTTGCACCTTCGGTGGCGCAAGCGATTGTCACTTCCTGTGCTGTGATGTACTGACCTGCAGCAGGAGCGAAGGTCGGGTTGGCGACATGGGCGAGCTCTGTGAATGTGGCGTCGACAGTGACGTCGGCGGCCGGCATCACAAACTGCATGGCCTCAAGGATGTCGATTGGTGTAGCAACACCCGCGTAGGTGTAAGTCAAGGCTGTCAATTCGTAGCCCTGGGCTGGATCAGCGGTGACGGTCACTGTTGCGCCTTCAATCGCCGATGTCGGGTCGACACTCACAGTACCGTTTGTGATGCCGGCCGCCACGGTTACGTTGTAGTATGTCGGTAATGCCTCAATGATGTCGGCTGTCGATCTTGGGAAAATCTGTCTTGTTGCATTGTAGCATCCCGCCAATCCGATGATGTCGGCGTTTTCGCCTTCAGTGACTTCAAAACCTCCCAAAACCTTGAATGAGTCGTAGCATGTCATGCTGCTCTCACCTTGTGTGAATGTGGTGGTTCTGCCAGTGTTATTGTTAGTTGCGAATGTATGATCAGCGTCAAAAGTGATGCCTTCAATCTTCACCAAACGATCAGCGTAGGCGCTGTAATCGGCAAGGATTTCGGCCACTGTCACCACAGCTGGCTCTACCGCTGTTCCTGCAACGCCATCAGGGAATGTCGAAGTAGGCTTGAACTCCATGGTTCCGTTGTAGAGCTGCGATGTTCCGAAGACTCCACCGCTGATGACATCGCCGTTGTTATAAGTCTTGCCCAAGCTGCCGTAGATCAAAAGTCCACCAGTTGCATCCTGTACGTATAATGTGGTACCGCTTTGGAATACAGCTGTCAAATCGCCCGAAATGCCTGAAACAACCGAACTTGTAGCTGTGTGAGCGGCTTTCCATGCAGCGATGTTGGCATACACCACAGGGAAGTTGTAAACTGCTGTCGCAATGCTACTGTTGTTCATTCCTGTCTTAGCAGCCATGGCCTTCACCGTTGTGGTCTCGCTGATAGCGATAGGTGAGGAGTAGACTGCACTCGATGTTGTAGGATCGTTGCCGTCGAGGGTGTAGTAAATTGTAGCACCTTCTGTCGTGCAGCTGATAGCTACATTCTGAGTCGTTGTGTATGATCCTGCCTCTGGCGAGAATGTCGGAGTTGCGACGCTCGGTGTTCCGCCTGCAGAATACGTTACTGCCAAGACTTTAATACGTGCATGACCGCTTGATGCTGTGTTTGTTATAACAACAGGAGCAGTTGACGATCCTGTCCAGGTTCCAGTCGTTGAACTTACAGAATAAGTTCCCGTCGATGCACTCAATGTGCCGACGTTACTTGCTGAACTGAATGTCAAGGTCATGCCTGTAATGGTGCATCCGCTGGCTGGCGTAACAGTCAATGTGTTACCGCCGTACAAACGTGCAGCAGTTCCAGTGTTGTAATAGGCAGGATTTGTGCTGCCCGTGTTTTTGTCAAATCGGATGGTGATGTTGCCATCCATGGCAATAGAAGTACCATCCAAACTCTGAGCATTTGAGTAGCCTTGTTCAGAGAATGTGATAGAGACTTCAGTTCTCGATTGTCCCCAAGCGAGACTTCCAATCATCAGCAATAATGCTGTGATCATTAAAGTAAATCTTTTCTTCATTTTACTTAATTTATTAGTTAATTATCTTATATTCAATTACTTATCCCACCGATCCCGCTGAGCATAATAATCCCATGGGATGGGTCGATATTACCTTGCAAATATAAGAAATACCTTTGGTTTCTGG
>LUZN01000052.1 GCA_001603665.1 Bacteroidales bacterium Bact_22 | reverse complement strand
TCTTGGCAAAAATTTTTTGATATCGATATTTTTGCGTAAACAATATGAAGTTTTATGAAGGAAGAATTTATCAATTATCTCTGGGAGAACAGGCTGCTGTCGAAGGATTTGCGCACTGTCGACGGCGAATCTGTGCAAGTGATTTCGGTAGGAAACCGTAACTACGACGCAGGTCCCGATTTTCTTGACGCCCGCATCAGTATCGGACAGACTCTGTGGGTTGGTCATGTCGAGGTTCACGTCAGCGCTTCGGATTGGTTTCGTCACGGACACCAGTACGACGACGCATATAAAAATGTGATTCTGCATGTGGTGTATTGCAATGATACTGAGCTACTTAGCATTCCAACGGTCGAGATTAAAAATCAATTTGACGAGAGCATCTACGAGAGGTACACGGGGTTTGTCAAGTCGCGACGGTGGATTCCGTGCGAGAGGTTCATTGCAGGCATCCAGCAGTTCACTTGGCTTTCGTGGCTCGAGCGCATAGTGGTGGAACGGCTTGAAGTGGAGGTTAAAGACGTTTTCTCGACCCTCGCCGCGACCCACTTTGACTGGGAAGAGACTCTATATCAACGCATTATGCGCTACTGCGGACTCAAAGTCAACAACGACGCTTTTGAGCGACTGGCGAGGCTTTTGCCGTTACGGATACTTCGTAAACATATCGACGATCCGGTCCAGGTCGCGGCGATGTTTTTCGGCTGTGCCGGTTTCCTCGACCAAGAGTTCACGGAGGATTATCCTGTTCTTCTCCAGAGAGAATTCAAAGTCTTGAAATCCAAGTTCAACCTCATCGTAATGCCTAGGGTTTACTGGAAGTTCCTGAGGCTCAGACCACCGAATTTCCCTACCGTTCGGTTGGCTCAGATGGCAGCGATGGTGTGCAGCTACGATAATTTTTTGTCGAAGCTGCAAGCTGTCGACGACTTGGAGTCGATGCGAAATCTCTTTAATGTTGAAGTCGATACATATTGGGACACACATTTTCTTTTCGAGAGGCCTTCGAAGGAGAAAAAGAAGAACTTTGGGGCTACTGCGACCGATATTTTGATCATCAACGCGGTGATTCCGGTGTTGTTCAGCTATGGAATTTATCATGACAACCAGGAAATGAAGAACAAAAGTTTGGGATTCTTGAGTGAGATGGCGCCAGAGGACAACGTTGTGATCAGGAGGTTCGAAAAGTTGGGTGTGAGTGCGTGCAATGCTCAGCAAACACAGGCACTTCTGCAGCTTTACAACAGTTATTGCAGAAGACGAAAATGTCTGAATTGTCGGGTTTTCAACGCCATAAAAACCATTGATTAAGTTGCTTTTAAAAATTTTTTCAAAAAAATTTGCGTAATAGAATATTTATGCTTATCTTTGCACGGAATTCTAAAGCAAACTGTTAAATAAAAATGGCTGATTTAAGTGTAAGACTTTCGGAAATAGAGTTAAAGTTGAGAAAGCTCATAGCGCTTAAGGATCAACTAGTTAAGGATAACAGCGAGCTCGTTCGAGAGAATGGGGAGTTGAAATTGAAGGTTGAGATTCTTCAGACTGAGAACGCAGAATTGGTAGATAAAATAAATAAAACAACTATTGTTAACGCACTCGGAAACGAGAAAGAAATTGAAGAAAGTAGGCAGTTAATCAAGGCATTGGTGAAAGAAATCGATCAATGCGTTGCGATATTGAACGCCGAACAGTAATAAATAATTGACGGTCATGGGCGAAGTTGAAGAAATAAAGATCAATATTACCGTTGCTGAACGCAATTACCGTCTGACTATTGACAAGGCTGATGAGGAGAAGGTGCGGAGAGCAGCCGACATGATTAACGAACGACTAAAGGAGTTTAAGAAGGTTTACACTGACAAGGATTATCTTTCGTTAGTCTCTATGGCATGCATACAGTTCGCGACGAGCGTTGCGAAATATGAAAGCGATTCCGCATTTAAGGATCAATATCTCGACAAGCAACTCGATGTCATCGATGAGCTATTGACTGAAAACCTATAAGAGATGTCTGTCTGTCCGTCGCATGATGTAACCTTAACAACTACAACAATTTAACCGGTTGACTCATGGATACAAAAACAGGCCTCATCCTAGCAATAGGAGCTTTAACGCCGGTGGACGTTTGCGTATCGTGGCAGCCATAAGCGTGATATTCAAGGGTTTACGATCCCTTTGGGCAGACAGATTTTTTCTTTTTCGCGGAAGGGTAAAATCAATTATTAAAAATGGTTTTACTACTAGAATCAATCAACATTATTTTTTACGCCGTGGCTGGCATTGTCGGCTTAGGAATCGGTATATTGCTGGCATCCACCATCATGCGTAAGGCTCTCACCAGAAAGAGCAAACAGCTTTTGGAAGAAGCCAAAGAAAAAGGTGAAGTAATCAAGAAAGACAAGATTTTGCAGGCAAAAGAGAAGTTCCTGCAGATGAAGTCGGACTACGAGAAAGAGACAAACGAGAAGAAACGTGAGCTGCAGAAGGTGGAATCGAGAGTGCAGCAGCAGCAACAGCAGGTCAACCAACGCAATGAAGAGTTGAACCGCAGAGCCAACGAGCTCAACACACAGCAACAGAAACTCGAAGCACAGCAGGAAAACATCAAGAAACGCAACGAAGAACTCAACAAGATTCAGGAAGAACAGAAGAAACTCCTCGAATCCATCTCAGGTTTGAGCGTTGCCGAAGCCAAGGAACAGCTGAAAGAAGCAGTGAAAGACGAGGCTCGCGCTGAGGCTATGGTCCTCGCCAAGGAAATCGTCGAAGAAGCCAAGATGTCGGCCAACCAGGACGCCAAGAAGATCGTCCTCGAGACCATCCAGCGCACAGCGTCGGAGCACGCCATCGAGAACACCGTCTCAGTATTCAACATCGAAAACGACGAAATTAAAGGCCGTATCATCGGTCGTGAAGGCCGTAACATCCGCGCCCTCGAGTCGTTGACAGGCGTCGAGATCATCATCGACGACAGCCCTGACGCAATTCTTCTTTCAGGATTCGACCCGATTCGCCGTGAGATTGCACGTCTTTCGCTGCAGAAACTCGTCACCGACGGTCGTATCCACCCGGCACGTATCGAAGAGGTGGTGAAGAAAGTGGAAAAACAGGTCGAACAGGAGATTATCGAGACCGGTAAGCGCACCGTCATCGACCTCGGCATCCACAACCTCGCCCCTGAGCTCATCAAGATGATTGGTAGGATGAAATACCGTTCATCGTACGGACAGAACCTGTTGCAGCACTCCATCGAGACAGCGAAACTCTGCGCCACCATGGCAGCCGAGCTCGGCCTCAACCCGAAAGTGGCCAAACGTGCAGGTCTGTTGCACGATATCGGTAAGGTGGCCGACAACGAGGAAGAGCTTCCACACGCCATCCTCGGTATGAAGACCGCTGAGAAATACAAAGAGAAACCTGATGTTTGCAACGCCATCGGCGCGCACCACGATGAGATTGAGATGGAATCGCTCATCGCGCCTATCGTGCAGGTGTGCGACGCTATCTCCGGCGCCCGTCCAGGTGCGCGCCGTGAGGTCGTCGAGGCTTACATCCAGCGTTTGAACAAGCTCGAGAAGATGGCAATGTCGTATCCGGGCGTTGTGAAGACCTACGCCATCCAGGCCGGCCGTGAGCTCCGCGTCATCGTGGGAGCCGACAAGGTGAGCGACCAGGAAGCCGACAGCATCGCATACGACCTCTCGCGCCAGATCCAGACCGAGATGACATATCCGGGACAGATCAAGATCACGGTCATCAGAGAGACACGCGCCGTTCAATTCGCAAAATAAGATTTAAACGAAAACGACAGAAAATGGGTAGAGCCGTGCCATGGCGCGGCTCTACATTTTTTATATCATAACAATTCTATTTCTTCACAATCTTTTCCTCATATTCCTTGCCGTTTGCCATTTTCAATTTCACGATGTACAATCCGGCGTGGAGGCCTGAAATGTCGATTGTTGTTTGCTGAGACGTTTCAGGAAACGTCTCTACCAGGCGGCCGTCGAGGGTGTATATTTCGGCCGACTGCAAACAGGATTCGTCTGATACGATGATTTGGACATATTCCTTTGCCGGGTTAGGATAAACAGATATATTCTCACGGCTTTCATTTTCACTTATGCCTGTATATCTGGAGAAAATTGGGAATCCGCCATTTACATACAATAAATCCATGGCATAAACATCGCCGCCGTCGTTCAGAAGGTCGACAAACTCCTGGGTTCGCATTTCCGATTCCGGTTTGGGGCTGCCATAATCATTGACACTCGTTAAAGCATTGATATAGTAGCAGTTGTTAACGGCAGTATTATCGTTTGCGCGACCGACAATACCTCCTGTATAGTCTGTCAACATATCTGAGCTGGCACAGTAGCAATTTTGTATCGTAACGTTTATCGTATCAGTGATGTAGCCAACTATACCGCCTGCCCATGACGGTTCTGTATCATCGTCAACAACATTTATATTACAGTTACTGTAACAATTCTCAACAACCAATGATCCTCCAAATTCTGAAGCAGTGTAACCTATTATTCCACCAACCGCTTTTAATAACGGATCTCCGCTCACATCTCCCTCAAAATACAGATTTCCATTATTACTGCAGTTGGTAATAGTTCCAGTCATCACACCGGCAATTCCGCCTCCATAAATATAATTTACCAAAAAATACTCTCCATTTTTAAAGTAGATATGTCCATAATTGCTACAGTCACTTACCACACAATTATTAAAACATCCGGCTATTCCTCCGCATTTAGGGCCATTATACATGATTGTAGATTCAGGTGCCGATATGTCCCCGTGGTTATGACAATTGGTTATAGTGGAATTTACCAAACATCCGAACAGTCCCCCTAAATTGCAATTACCCGTATCTATGTTGATGGTTTCCCAATGAACATTGGCGATGTTCACACAGTTTTCAATAGTAACATCTATACCATAACCTAAAAGCAGGCCAACGGGTCCGTGTCCGTATGTGTATATATGTGATATATTAATGTCATTACCTTCCACAACTATGTTTTTTAGGCTTCCGCCCTCCATATATCCGAATATGCCGAAAAAATCAGCGTCATCATTTGATATTGTAAGGTTTGTGAAGCTATGTCCCCCGCCGTCAAAATGTCCGCTGAATCGTCCTTTGCCCCAAGCGGTTCCATTTATTCCTATTGGTTCCCATTCCATTCCGGCATCGGCTCCGAAATCTATGTCGACGGTTAACAGGAAACAGGTGTCGGCATACATCATTCTGTTTTCGTGACTATTCTGTAAATATTCGTTTGTTTTTACTGCGATATACGCCAGATTTTGTGCGCTTTCAATAAGGAAAGGGTCTTCTTGTGTACCGCTGCCATGCGTCCAGATTTCTGCAGTTCCGTCCCAAATGGAGACTTGAGCGTTGAGTGCTATTCCGATTAGCGTTATAATAATGGCGAGTAGGTGTTTTTTCATAGTCTAATAGGTTAACTTGTTAATAATC
>LUZN01000051.1 GCA_001603665.1 Bacteroidales bacterium Bact_22 | reverse complement strand
AGGGAGAATAGTGTAAAAACACATAAATAAATTATTAATTAAATTAAATGGATACATTAAGTTACAAAACAGTAAGCGTCAACAAAGAGAATGCCAACAAAAAGTGGTATGTCGTAGATGCTGAGGGTCAAATCCTCGGCCGCATGGCTCAGGAAATCGCCCAGGTTTTAAGAGGAAAGAGGAAGGCATGCTATACTCCCCACAGTGATTGTGGCGATAATGTCATCGTAATCAATGCCGAGAAAGTTATCCTCACCGGCAACAAAATGGACAAGAAGGTTTACGTACACTACACAGGTTTCCCTGGTGGTCAGCGCGTAAGAACCGTGAAGGAACTCCTTAACAGGAAGCCTATCTTCGTCATCGAACACGCGGTTAAGGGCATGTTACCTAAGACACGCCTTGGCAGTGCCATCTTCCGTAATCTTTACGTTTATGAAGGACCGAATCATCCGCATGAGGCCCAGAAACCACAAGTATTAACAATTAAGAAATGAACATCATGGAAGTAATCAACGCGTTAGGTAGAAGAAAGACAGCCGTCGCACGTATTTACATGAAAGCTGGCGAAGGCAAAATTACGGTTAACAAACGTGACTACAAGGAGTATTTCCCAACAAGCATCCTGCATTACGTGGTTGAACAGCCATTAATGCTCACCGATAACTTGGGTAAATATGACATTAAAGTCAACCTCGATGGCGGTGGTATCAACGGTCAGGCAGAAGCTCTCCGTCTCGCTATCAGCCGCGCATTGTGCGAAATCAACGCTGAATATCGTCCTATCCTTAAGGCTAAAGGTTTGATGCGCCGCGACCCACGTATGGTCGAACGTAAGAAGCCGGGTCAGCCAGGTGCACGTAAGAAATTCCAATTCAGCAAACGTTAGTCTATTAAAAGGAAACATCATGACACAAGCAACATTCGAAGAATTATTAGATGCAGGTTGTCACTTCGGTCACCTCAGAAGAAAATGGAACCCGAACATGGCACCGTACATCTTCATGGAACGTAACGGTATCCATATTATTGACTTGTACAAGACACAGGCCAAGATCGATGAAGCAGCAAACGCTCTTCGTCAGTTAGCAAGATCAGGAAAGAAAGTCCTTTTCGTAGCTACAAAGAAACAGGCGAAAGATATCGTCGCTGAACTCGTTTCGAAAGTCAACATGCCATACGTGACAGAGCGTTGGCCTGGTGGCATGCTCACCAACTTCACCACAATCCGCAAGGCAGTGCGTAAGATGGTCAGCCTCGACAAGCTCATCGCAAGCAGCCAGTACAATAACCTTTCAAAACGCGAGCGTCTCCAGATCGAGCGTGAGCGCGAGAAACTCCAGAAGAACCTTGGTTCAATCGCCGACCTGAACCGCCTTCCAAGCGCAGTGTTCGTCGTTGACGTCATCAAGGAACATATCGCAGTGGCAGAAGCAAGAAAGCTTAACATCCCTACTTATGCCATCGTCGACACCAACTCAAATCCTAACCTCATCGACTTCCCGATCCCGGCTAACGACGACGCTTCGAAGTCAATCGCCCTCATCGTGAGCAAGATGGTTGAAGCTATCGAAGAAGGCCTCAACGAGCGCAAGAACACCATGAAGGACGCCGACATGGCAGAAGCCGAAGGTGAAGAGGAAATGAACGAAAACGCAGCAGTTGAAGAGGAAGAGAAAGAAAAGGAAGAGGAGACAAAACGTCCTCGCCGTCCTCGTAAGACCGTTGCAAAGAAAAACTAATTTAATAAAAGAAAGGTAAGACAATGAATATTACTGCAGCTCAAGTCAATGAACTCAGACAAATGACAGGCGCAGGTATGATGGACTGCAAGAAGGCCCTCGTTGAATGCAACGGCGACAAAGAAGCAGCTATCGATTACCTCCGCAAGAAAGGCCAGAAGATCGCTGAAAAGCGCGCTGACCGTGAAGCCGCTGAAGGCGCTGTCATCTCAGCAACAACAGCCGACCACACATACGGTGCTGTCATAATGCTGAACTGCGAGACAGACTTCGTAGGTTCGAACGCCGACTTCGTCGGAGCAGCCAAGGGATTCCTCCAGGCAGCTATCGACAACAAGATCAAGAACCTCGACGCTCTCAAGGCTTTCGCTATCAACGGCCGCACAGTCGCTGACCTCGTCACCGACCTCACAGCCAAGACAGGCGAGAAAGTCGAACTCAAGCACCTCGAAGTTGTTGAGGCTCCTTACGTAGCCAACTACAACCACCAGGGCAACCGCCTCGCAACACTCGTTGGATTCAACAAGAACTTCAACGGTATTGAAGAGACAGCTCACGAAGTGGCAATGCACGCAGCAGCTATGTCACCTATCGCTATCGATGCTGACGACGTCCCACAGGAGACAAAAGACCGTGAGATGGCAGTCGCTATCGAAAAGACAAAACAGGAACAGGCTCAGAAAGCAGTCGATGTCGCTTTGAAGAAAGCAGGTATCAACCCAGCTCACGTTGACAGTGAAGATCACATCAACTCAAATATGGCTAAGGGTTGGATCACAGAGGCTCAGGCACAGCAGGCACGCGAGATCCGCGAGAAAGTCACAGCTGACACCCTTGCTAACCTCAAGGAGCAGATGGTGATGAACATCGCTAACGGCCGTGTCAACAAGTTCTTCAAAGAGAACTGCCTCCTCGACCAGGCTTCATTGCTCGACGGCAGCATGACAGTGCGCCAGTTCATCCAGAAGGCTGACAAGGATGCTACAGTCACTGCATTCAAGAGAGTTCAGCTGGGATAAACTATTGGCTTTTGGCCGTTGGCTATTGGCAACAAAAAAAACCGCCTCATTGCGAGACGGTTTTTTATTTTGCGGATTTTCCTAGAATTATTTCTTACTCCATGTTGTTCCATCCTTGCCATCTTTTAGGACAATATCCAAAGCGGCAAGCTTGTCGCGGATGAGATCGCTGGTAGCCCAGTCTTTCTTGGCGCGAGCTTCTTTACGGATGTCGATGATGGTGTCCATCAGGCCATCAACAATGCCGTTGTCGTCGGAACCGGCTTCGTTATTCAATAAACCGAGAATTTCGAAGACGAAGACGTCAAACAACTTCTTCAAAAGCGCTAATTCTGCTGGATTAATCTTTGAATGACCATCTTTCACAGAATTGATGATGCGCACTGCCTCAAAGAGGTTCGCAATCACGATCGGGCTGTTGAAGTCATCGTTCATGGCGTCGTAGCAGGCATCCATAATCTTCTGAACGCCAAGGTCTTCAGCGCCTTCGGTGGCTGTAAGATGCTCGATGAGACCTGCGGCTTCCATCAAACGTTTGTAACCTTTTTCGGCTGCTTGAAGTGCCTCGTTTGAGAAATCGACGGTGCTGCGATACTGAGCCTGAAGGATGAAGAAACGAATCGTCATCGGGCTGTAAGGCTGTGCCAGCATCTCCTCGCCTTTCGCATTGATATGGCTCCCTTTGAAGAACTCATCCAGAGTGATGAAATTGCCCAAAGACTTGCCCATTTTCTGTCCGGCGATGGTAATCATGTTGTTATGCATCCAGTAGTGCACCGGTGCCTTGCCGTTTGCCGCCATCGACTGTGCGATTTCCGACTCATGGTGCGGGAACTGCAGGTCGAGACCGCCGCCGTGGATATCGAACTCCTCGCCGAGGTATTTGCAACCCATCGCGGAGCATTCCATGTGCCATCCCGGGAAGCCGTCGCTCCATGGTGAAGGCCAGCGCATGATGTGCTTAGGCTCAGCTTTCTTCCACAAAGCAAAGTCGATAGGATTATGCTTCTCGCTCTGTCCGGCCAGCTCGCGGGTGTTGTTGATCATCTCCTCGATGTTACGTCCCGAAAGGATGCCGTAATGATATTTCTCGTTGTATTTCTTGATGTCGAAATAAACCGAACCGTTCTCGACATAAGCGAAGCCAGCGTCGAGAATCTTCTGAATCATCGCGATCTGCTCGATGATATGACCCGAGGCATGAGGCTCGATAGAAGGACGCAAAACGTTGAGCTTATCCATCGCCTGATGATACCTAACAGTATAATACTGAGCGACTTCCATCGGTTCGAGATCTTCCAGACGAGCCTTCTTTGCAATCTTATCCTCGCCTTCGTCGGCATCATGCTCGAGGTGACCAACATCGGTGATGTTGCGCACATAGCGAACCTTATATCCGAGATGTTTCAGATAACGGAAAACCAAGTCGAAAGTGATAGCCGGGCGGGCGTGGCCGAGGTGAGCGTCGCCATAGACGGTCGGGCCGCAGACATACATTCCGACGTGACCTTCGTGAATCGGTTTGAAAGGCTGCTTCATGCGAGCCAAGCTGTTGTAAATATACAAAGCGTCCATATTTCCAAAATTTTTGCAAAGGTACGAATATTTTTTAGAAAACCGATACAATTATCCAAGAGATTTTGTAATTTTGTGGCCAAAGAAAAAATTCTAAATTTACATATCATGTATACAAACTTTCAAGAGTATCTGAAGAAGGAATTGGCTCAGATTGAAGCCGATGGCCTCTATAAGAATGAACGTATCATTGAAAGCCCTCAGGGTGCTGAAATCCTTGTGAAAGGCAAGAAATGCTTGAACTTCTGCGCAAACAATTACCTCGGACTTGGTAACAATCCGGAGCTTATCGCAGCAGCAAAGAAAGGCATGGACGAACGCGGTTTCGGAATGGCATCAGTCCGTTTCATCTGCGGTTGCCAGGACCTCCACAAGAAACTCGAGCAGAAAATCGCTGAGTTCTTCGGCACTGAGGATACTATTTTATATGCCGCTTGCTTCGATGCCAACGGCGGTGTGTTCGAGCCATTGCTCAACGAGCAGGACGCTATCATCAGCGACGCTTTGAACCACGCTTCTATCATCGACGGCGTGCGTCTCTGCAAGGCACAGCGTTTCCGCTATGCTAACGCCGACATGGCTGACCTCGAGAAACAGCTCCAAGATGCACAGAAATGCCGCTTCCGCCTCATCGTCACCGACGGCGTGTTCTCGATGGACGGCAACGTCTGCCCTCTCGACAAGATTTACGAACTCGCACAGAAATACAACGCCATGGTGATGGTTGACGAGAGCCACTCAGCTGGCGTGGTCGGCAAGACAGGCCGCGGCGTGACAGAACGCTACAACCTCCGTGGCAAGATCGAAATCCTCACCGGCACACTCGGCAAGGCATTTGGCGGCGCTATGGGCGGCTTCACCACAGGTCGTAAGGAAATCATCGACATGCTGCGTCAGCGCTCACGTCCTTACCTCTTCTCCAACTCAATGGCACCAGGTCTCGTGGCAGCAGGTATCCGTATGTTCGAGATGATGGCTGAGACCAACGAGCTTCAGGACAAGCTTCACGCCAACACCGACTACTTCATCAAGCAGATGCTCGCTAAGGGCTTCGACTGCAAACCATCAGAGTCGGCTATCTGCGCTGTGATGCTCTACGACGCTCCGCTTTCACAGAAGTTCGCAGCCAAGATGCAGGAAGAAGGCATCTTCGTGACAGGCTTCTACTACCCTGTCGTTCCGAAAGGCCAGGCTCGTATCCGCGTGCAGATCTCGGCAGCACACGAGAAAGAACATCTCGACAAATGTATCAACGCATTCGTGAAGATTGGTAAAGAATTGGGCGTTATTAAATAAGAAATTCAATGAAAAAGATATTAATCGTTGGTTCCGGCGGACAGATCGGAACAGAATTGGTGAAGAAGCTCCGTGCTACTTACGGCAACCAGAATGTGGTGGCATCGGATCTTCGCCCTTTGACAGGTGAGATCGTCGAGAACGGTCCTTTTGAGAGAATCGACTCGACACAGATGATGCAGATTGTCGAAGTGGTTAAGAAATATAACATCGACACCATCTACAACCTCGCGGCTATCCTTTCTGCAACAGCAGAGAAGAACCCGATGTTGGGTTGGAACGTCGGTATCGGCTCGTTGGTGAACTGCCTCGAGGTGGCTCGCGTGTTCAACTGCGCAGTGTTCACCCCATCGTCAATCGGTGCTTTCGGCGCATCGACACCACACGACAACACACCTCAGGACACCATCCAGCGTCCTAACACCATCTACGGCGTGACCAAGGTGACAGGTGAGTTGCTGAGCGACTACTACTTCACACGTTTCGGCGTTGACACACGTTCAGTGCGTTTCCCAGGCTTGATTTCGAACCTCACATTGCCAGGCGGTGGCACAACTGACTACGCTGTCGAGATTTACTACGCGGCAGTGAAGGGCGAGAAGTTCTACTGCCCAATCAGCAAAGGCACTTACATGGACATGATGTATATGCCAGATGCTTTGGATGCCATGGTTGACATCATGGAGGCTGATCCGAGCAAGCTCGTGCACCGTAACTCATTCAATGTCACAGCAATGAGCTTCGACCCTGAGATCATCTACAACGCCATCAAGAAGTACTATCCGAAGTTCGAGATGGAGTACAAATTCGACCCGATTCGTCAGGCTATCGCCGACAGCTGGCCAAACAAGATGGATGACAGCTGCGCTCGCGCTGAGTGGGGCTGGAACCCGAAGTACGACCTCGACAAGATGACAGTGGATATGATTGACACACTGAAGAAGAAGCTTCTGTAGTATCAACAATTACTGAGATAAAGGAGAATCCCAATCAGGTTCTCCTTTATTTTTCAAAGCATAATTATGACCGCATTACTTCCATTATTTCTGCTTATTGTGGGCTTCGGCGCGCTGATTTTAGGGGCCAATTGGCTCGTGAACGGGGCGACGAGTGTCGGTGTGAGAGCTAAGATGTCGCCGCTGATTATTGGCTTGACCATTGTTGCGTTTGGCACTTCGCTGCCGGAGATGATTGTCAACGTGTTTTCGTGCATCAAAGGGAGCCCTGGACTGGCGATTGGAAATATCATTGGCAGTAATACGATGAACATCTTGCTGATTTTGGGAGTTAGCGCGATGATTTATCCTATCGATGTGAGCAGAATCTCGATAAGACGAGATATTCCAGCAGGTTTTATTGCCACTTTTGCAATAACGCTGATGGCAAATGATTTCTTCCGTGGCACTTCGGGAACTATCAATTGGGTGGAAGGATTGGTGCTGCTGGCGATGGGAGCAGGATATCTTTGGCTGACTTTCAAGAAGAACTCCGAGAACTTGGAGACCTTGGAGGACCCGGAGTACTCTAAAGCTTCTTCTTGGGGCAAAACCTTATTTCAACTCTTTTTAGGCGTCATTGGCCTTTATATCGGCGGCGAACTCGTTTCAAATAATGCTCAGAAACTGGCACTAAGCTGGGGAATGAGCGAGAGCACAGTCGGCCTCACGGTGGTTGCGACCGCCACTTCCCTACCCGAGCTCATCACCTCGATAGTGGCGGCATTAAAAAAGAACTCAGCAATCGCGATAGGTAACGTGCTGGGTTCCAATATCTTGAATATCTTTATGGTGCTCGGCGTGAGCTCGCTGATAATACCTTTGCCATTCGACACGAAGATGAATCAGCAACTGCTGATACTTTTTGCCGCCAACGCCATCATGCTGACGACAGTATTCACCGGAAAAGGCAGGAAAATCTCGCGTTTCGAGGGAGCGATTCTCACCCTCGGCTACGTCGGCTTTATGCTATTTAGCCTCTACAACTAACACATTCTCATTCTGCAAGCGCACCTTCAGCCAGCGTTCAATCTGTTCGTGAAGGTCTTGTTTTATTGGCTGTTCAGCAGTGATGAACACTACAATCTGTTCAGTCTCCTCCGACGTCTCAGCGTCGACAGTCGAGCCACGTGTGATGCTCACATTGGTAATCTGCGGATGCTGTGCAAACAGCTCCAGAGCAATTGCATTAACAGGAATTACGCTTTCATTATACGCGACAAGACGCTCGTTGAGCTTGCCTATACTGTCGTTCAACGCCTTGATCTGCTTGTCGGTATGCTCGTAAACCGACTTCATGATTTCGGCTTCAGAGATATCTTTACGCATGATGGTTGCATCTTCGTGAATCAAAATCTGACTGCGCATGATGCCATACGACTCCGCTTCATTGTAAAGCTTTTCTCTTACTTCATCACTAAGATTTTCGCCTGCGACAAAGATTTCAATGGTTTGCGACTTACGTGAATAATTCGTTTTATAGTCGTAAATAAAGCTCTTGCCCATGTTTTTGTTGTTTTTGACAAGAGTCGACGCGTTGATCTTGAAATTATTTTCCTTCACCACGTTGATAGCCGTTATGATACTTGGGGCCAAGACAACGATCATAATCACTGCGTACCATCTCTTCGACAAACGCTTATGATTGTCGTCGGTGGTCTCCACTGCCGGAAATTTGAACAGTTTTACGGCAAGGAATGTCGCCAGAGCGATAAAGATGGTGTTTATGAGAAACAGATATAAAGCACCGAAGATATAAACCAGTCGAAACTCTGAAATGCCATAGCCGATGGTACATAACGGCGGCATGAGGGCTGTCGCGATGGCAACACCCGATATCACCGTACCTTTCTCCTTGCGGGAAGTCTCAAGGATACCTGCAAAACCGCCGAAAAGCGCTATCAAAACATCGTAAATGGTAGGATTAGTACGTGCCAGCAGTTCCGATTGGTTCTCTAAGTTAAGAGGACTTAAAAGGAAAAACATAGACGAAGCCAAGATGCTGATGAGCACCATCACTGCGTAATTCTTGAGAGATTCTTTCAGCAGATGGCCGTCTTCGGTACCTAAGGCGAGACCCAGTCCCATGATAGGGCCCATGACCGGCGAAATCAACATTGCGCCGATGATCACCGGGATTGAGTTGACGTTCAGGCCGACTGATGCAATGATGATGGCGCAGGCCAAAATGATAGCATTCGGACCTCTGAACGCGATATTGTTGCGTATCGAACTGTCAGCAGTCTGATAATCAACGCTTTCCCTAACGTTGACGATATGAATCAGTCGTTTTAAGTATTTATTCATAATCTTATGCTTTTATGACCTATTTAACCCAAATCTGGGTTCGTCCGATCCATCCTCTCCTATCGAGAGAACCTCTGACTTCCAAGGTGTTATTCTTGGCATTATATGAAATTCGGCCGTAATAAGTCTTATCTTCATGAGGCTCATAAAGGGTGCCGCCGACGAGTTTTCCGTCTTCAAGCTTAAAATCCTTTATAAGAACCATGCCAATGTATTGCTCATCGAAAAGCTCCTTGCCTTTTTCATAGACGTGAGTAGTCTTTCCGTAATAAAGACCATTGTCGCCTTTATAAAACAAAATAACACCTTCCGTCTCACCGGTCTTGTCGTTCACCGTGCGCCATTCGCCCAGAATTTTTTCAATTTGGGCATTGGAAATCAACGCGATAGCGAAAAACAATATGGTTAGAAATATTCTTTTCATCCTAAAAATTTTTGCAAAAATAATCATTTTTTGTCAAACAGCAACTTTTCTATCACCACCGGGAAGTTCTCCTGCTCGAGGATATGAATCTTCGCCGCCACGTCGTCGGGCGTGTCGGAAGGTGAAAGTGCCACTGTTTTCTGGAAGATGATATTGCCGCTGTCGTAGTGCTCATTCACGTAGTGAATCGTGATTCCCGACTCCTGTTCATGAGCCGCCACCACTGCCTCGTGGACATGATGACCATAGAAGCCTTTTCCACCATATTTCGGCAG
Organism: Bacteroidales bacterium Bact_22; assembly: GCA_001603665.1. Taxonomy (GTDB): domain Bacteria; phylum Bacteroidota; class Bacteroidia; order Bacteroidales; family F082; genus Limimorpha. Next base: position 40,946 of record LUZN01000051.1, on the reverse strand, counting down.
TAAAGCCGGATGGATATTGATGATTTTATTGGGGAAAGCGTCGATGAGACCTTGCGGGATGAGCCACAGGAAACCTGCCAGCACGATGAGGTCGATGTCGAGATTTTTCATTCGCTCGACGAACTGATCGCTGGTAAAATAAGGCTTGTCGACCAACAGCAGCGGGATGCCGAGGTTTTTCGCCCGCTGGTTAGCGTATGCTTCCTTGTTGTTACTCACAACGCAGGCCAGCTCCACCTCCTCATTCTGGGCGAAATACTCAGCTATGCGCTGCAGGTTAGTGCCGCCTCCCGACACAAATATCGCTAATCGCTTCATTATCAATCTACATTGTCGTGCAAGAACGAGTTCTCCTCACGCAGTCCCGACTCTTTGTCAACCGAATATCGCGACAGTTCCTTATCGTCGTTGGCGATGTTCATGCCCATCCTGGCATATGCCGGGATGTTCTCGAAACTCTCGAGATCAGCCTGGTTTCTGAAGTCGGTGTTGAACGACATGAAACGCTGACGGCGCAGGATCTCCTTCTGGTCGAGCTGCTTGGTCTGAGCAGGCTTCGTCTCAACTTTCAAAGTCGTAACGCCTTGATTATCAGACATATTCTTAAAACCAGGAACGTCGACATCGTCGTCGTCAGAGGTAAACGGGTTGTCGTATCTTCTCACCGACGGAGCTGCTGTCTCGTTGGAACGTGACTCATCGGGAGCCACTCTCTTCACGAAGATGCCGCTGTCGCCCGAGAAATCCTCGACATCGTCGTCTTTGGAGTTATCTTTCGGGTTTTCATCTTCATCGTAGAGCGTGTGCACCTTGATGCGCGGAGTGTCATCTTCCGGCTCAATCTTCATATCGGTGACAGGTGCTTCCAGAGCCGTCTCTTCAGGTTCGGCTTCAGCTTCTTCTTTCACATCAGAAACCACGTCTTCGACTTCTTCAAACACCATCGCGACTTCTTGTTTTGCCACTTCTTTCTCAGGTTCTTTGAGTTTGTTGTCGGCAAAGGTATATTTGTGAATCTGCTTCACCTCTTCGGCTTCGCCAAAACCAGTGGCGATGAGTGTCACGCGGAGTCCGTCCTCGAGCGACATATCCTCGCCGTTGCCCCAGATGATCTCCGACACCTTGCCGGTAGCATCCTGGACATATTCGTTGATTTCGGTCACCTCGTCGAGCTTAACCTCTTCGGTACCAGAGGTGATGTAAACGAGAATATTCTTTGCTCCTGTGATGTCGGAATCGTCGAGAAGCGGTGAATGCACTGCCTCTTCCACGGCACGCAGAGCTCTGTCTTCGCCTACTGCGTAGCCCGAGCCCATGATGGCCTTTCCGCTGTCGCGCATCACGTTGTTGACATCTTCGAAGTCGACGTTGACGTAGCCTGTCACGGTGATGATCTCAGCGATACCTTTCGCAGCGATCTTCAACACATCGTCGGCCTTCTTGAAGGCGTCGGTGAGCTTCATGTTACCATATTCTTCGCGGAGTTTGTCGTTGCTTATCACGAGAAGTGCGTCGACATGCTTACGCAGCTCGGCTATACCTTCCTGCGCCTGTTGTTGACGGCGTTTGCCTTCGAAGCTGAAAGGCAGAGTGACGATACCCACTGTGAGTATTCCAAGTTCTTTCGCTATCTTAGCCACGACAGGGGCGGCTCCTGTGCCTGTACCGCCACCCATACCGGCTGTGATAAACAGCATCTTGGTGTCACCTTCGAGCGCCTCACGGATCTTATCCTCGGTCTGCTCAGCTGCCTTACGGCCTTCGGCCGGGATGTTACCGGCTCCTAAAGCGTGGTCGCCAATGTGAAGTTTATTTTCAACCGGGCTCTTCTGCAGGGCCTGGTCGTCGGTGTTGCAAAGAATGAAGTCAACACCTGTTATGCCTTCCGAAAACATGTGCGTGACAGCGTTGCTTCCGCCGCCTCCGACACCCATAACCTTGATGATGTTAGGTTTTTCTTCCGGTTCGTCAAATCTTACTAAGTCTGTCATGCTATATTGTTTTAATCTATTTTCTCATTTTCAATATCATCGTCTTTGAGGAATTTTCCGGCAAAGCCTGTGATGATGCCTTCCCACCATGGCTTCTTGACCTTAGGTTCCTCGCTCTTCTCTTCGGTATGGATCTCCTGTGCTTCCGGCTGGTAAATCAGGCCGTTGCTGACGCCGATCTGACCGTGTTTCAAGGCTGCCTCGTAACGGGCGATACCTTCAATCACGAGACCGACACCTGTCGAATACATCGGGCTTGCCAGCTCTTCGGCTGTGTCGTTGGCGAGATACTCGTTCGGGTAGCCGATACGCACGTCGAGACCGGTCTTAAATGCTGCCAGCTGTTGTATATGTTTCATCATCGCGCCGCCGCCTGTGAGCACTATGCCTGCGATGAGCTTATGCTCGCTGTTGACCTTTTGAATCTCGTTGTTCACGATGTCGAAGATCTCGCTCAGACGAGCCTGGATGATGTTTGCCAGGTTCTTGAATGATATCTCTTTCGGCTCGCGTCCACGGATGCCAGGGATTGACACCACCTCGTCGTCGCGGTTCTCCGATGCCACTGCCGATCCGAACTTCACCTTGATCTCTTCAGCGTGTTTCTTGATGATGGAGCAGCCCTGACGGATGTCTTCGGTGATGACGTTACCGCCGAACGGGATGACTGCGGTGTGGTAGATGATGTTATCGTAGAAGATGGCGATATCTGTCGTGCCGCCGCCGATGTCGACGAGTGCCACACCCGCTTCTTTCTCTTCCTCACCGAGAACTGCCTCAGCTGAAGCGATAGGTTCAAGAATCATGTGTTCCATCTCGAGACCGGCCTGATGTATGCAGGTGATGATGTTACGCGCTGCCGCCACCTGTCCGATGATGACGTGGAAGTTCGCCTCGAGCTTGTTACCCAGCATTCCTTTAGGATGACGGATACCCATCTCGTCGTCGACGATATATTCCTGAGGAATGACGTCGATGATCTCTTCGCCCGGTGTCATGCCGAGTTTGAAGACATCCTGACGCAGACGGTCGATCTCTTCCTCCGTGATTTCAACATTAGGGTTGTCGCGCATCAGCACGCCGCGATGCTGCACACTGCGGATGTGATGGCCGGCGATACCGACGTTAACCGTCTTGATGTCGACATTCGACTGCTCAGAGGCCTGGTCGACAGCCCTTCTGATAGCATTGACGGTCTCCTCGATATTGAAAACCATACCGCGTTTAACACCTGTCGATTCCGTTTTTCCATATCCACGGATGACAATCTTTCCATTCTCAACTTTTTCGCCGACGATGCAGGCGATCTTTGTAGTGCCGATATCGAGGCCTACGATGTACACAGGATTACTCATTTCTTTTTGTTTTTATTTCTCGTACAAACAACTTGATTTTCAAAATTAAAATTGATCTTGCAGTAGTCCTTCATATCTGGAGAACCCTGCATGCGTTCAAAGAAATACTGAAGGTTTCGCAGTTTCAGGTCGACATTGTTGTCGTTGCCGAGAACCACCTTCAGGTCGACGTTGTTCATCACCAGCTCGTATTCCTTTCCATCGAAATACACCTGCTTGACGCAACAATTCGTATATGTATTGCTTTGAATTTTCCTTATCACGCTGAAGATTTTCGGCAGGTCGGTGCTATGATACACACTGTCGTAGACGCTAGCCGAAGTCTTTGTTACCGCATTGAAATTCAGATTTCCGCTGCCTATCATCAGATGAAGCGGATGTGTCGATTTCACCGGGAATATCCTTCCCTCTTCATCGAGATATACCGACTGTCCCTTCTTATTATAAACCCTCATAACAGGCTGACATTCAATAAGTTGAACCACCAAGGTCTCATCCATAGTGATATTCGCATCGGTGTAAATGGCCCAAGGGATGGTCTTCAGGTAATCTCTCACCTCCTCGACCGGGATCATTGTGATGTCGGTATTTTTCGTCGTGTCGCAGATCTTCATGATGTGGTTGTAGACCTCCAGACTATCGATAAACCCATGACTATCAGGACGAATCAGCGACATCTCGACGCTCTTAAGAGAATGCTCGACATGGTCCTGGCGGGTAAAATACCACAGGCAGCCAATCGCGCCGATTGTCAGAACCCAGACCAATATTTTCAAAAACTTCTTCATTCTCCTAACAACTTTTCAATTTGTGGTACAAAACGGTCGATATCGCCTGCTCCCACAGTCATAATCAACTCAGGATCAATGCTTTTTATTGTATTTAGCAGCTCTTCCTTCGAGCATAAAATCTTATTTTTCGATGTTATTTTTGTCAATAATACAGCCGATGTCACGCCTTCGATCGGAAGTTCACGAGCCGGATAGATGTCGAGAAGTATCACTTTGTCGGCCAGCGACAAGCTCTCCGCGAAGCCATCCATGAAGTCGCGAGTGCGGGTGAAGAGATGCGGCTGGAACACCACCGTTAACTCCTTGTCGGTGAAGACTTTACGTGCAGCTGTCAGGGCTGCTTTAATCTCCGCCGGATGGTGTGCGTAGTCATCAATATAGACATGTTTCGCATTCTTGACGCGAATGTCAAAACGCCTCTGGACTCCCTTGAAAGTCGCGAGGCCTTCTCTTATATCTTCTTCACTCACACCAAGATACGAGCACATGATGATAGCTGCAAGGGCGTTTTGCACGTTGTGGTTGCCGTAGAGGGACATTCTTAGAGAACTCAAATCTCTCAGAGAACTTGGAGCACTCGGAGAGTCGGCAACCACAACGTCGAAACATGTTTCGCCATCGCGTATGCCAATGTGCTCGGCAACTACATCGGCGTTAACCAAGCCATACGTGACATGCTTTTTGGCAGTTTTGATCGGCAAGTCGGCGTGATAAATCACCAAACCGTCGTCGGCAGTCTTGTTCACGAATTCGTTGAAACTGTCGGTAACATGCTGATAATCACCGTAGATGTCGAGATGGTCGGCGTCGATGGATGTCACAATGCTAACGTAAGGCGACAACTGCAGGAACGAGTGGTCGAACTCGTCGGCCTCCATTACCACGTAATCGTCTTTGTCGCTTCCAATCACCACGTTGCTGTCGATGTTACGCGCTATTCCGCCAATAAATGCTGACACTTTCGTGTTGGCAGTCATCAGGATATGCGTCACGAGGGCTGTCGTGGTGGTCTTGCCGTGAGTGCCGGCTATCGCGAGTGCCTTATGCTGTCTCGAGAGCATCCCGAGCACCTCAGCACGTTTGATGATCTTTATATTTTTCTCGCGTAAATAATTCAGTTCCAACGAGTTAGAAGGTATCGCCGGTGTCAGCACCACAAACTCGATGTTCTCAGGAATAAGGCTCGGGTCGTCGACATAATGAATTCTGATGCCTTCATCTTCAAGACGATGCGTCAATGGCGAAGGGGTACGGTCGTAGCCCGCCACTTCATAGCCCTTGGCTTTGAAATATCTTGCCAGGGCGCTCATCCCGATGCCGCCGATTCCTAAGAAATACAACATACCTTATCTATCTCATTTACAACGTCTTCCGCTGCGTTTGGCCTTGCAAACTTAGCGATATTCTCTTCCATTTTATGGATCTTATCCTTGTCGTTAAGCAACTCGAACACTGCCGGAATAAGCTTCTCCGGTGTCTCGTCGTTCTTAACCATCATGGCCGCGTCTTTGTCGACCAGACTCTGTGCATTCTTTGTCTGATGATCCTCCGCCGCCGTCGGCAGTGGCACGAAGATCACGGCTTTCTTCACCAGCGACAGCTCAGATATCGACATCGCTCCTGCGCGAGATATCACGACGTCGGCGGCGCCGTATGCGAGGTCCATCCTGTCGATGAACACCGTCGGCTTCACACGGTCGTCGAGGCCAAGCTCGCCAACTTCTTTCTGTGCCTGTGCCAGATATTGCTTGCCAGTCTGCCAAATCAATTGATAGTCAACGTCTTTGAACATGGCGAGCTTGGCCGAGATGCCTCTGTTTATGCCAAGAGCGCCTTGGCTGCCGCCGACGAGCAAGATTATCGGTTTCTGTGGGTCGAGACCGAAGAACTTAGCGCCTTCATCGTGTTTGCCTTCGACTGATACCACGTTGTTTCTCAACGGGTTACCTGTAAGAACGATCTTATCCTTCGGGAACCACTTCTCCAATCCTTCGTATGCCACACATATTTTCGCAGCCTTCGGAGCCACAATCTTGTTGGTGACACCTGGGAACGAGTTCTGTTCCTGTATCACCACCGGGATTCCGAGTGCGGTAGCCTTGCGCATAGTCGGGCCGCTGGCGAAGCCGCCGACGCCGACAACCACATCAGGCTTGAACTTCTTCAGGATGCGACGAGCCTTGACCAGACTGCTTATCAGCTTAAACGGAAAGCTCAGGTTATCGAGCGAGAGCTCACGCTTAAACCCGCTAATCCACAGACCTTCAATAGGATAGCCTGCCTTGGGCACACGTTCCATCTCCATCCTGCCCTTTGCTCCCACGAACAATATCTCGGCATCTGGATGACGACGTTTGAAGGCGTCGGCGATGGCAATCGCCGGGAAGATGTGGCCGCCCGTACCTCCACCGCTAACTATCAGTCTCGGCGACTTCGATTTCTGCATCTCTTTCATCGTTCTTAACTTTATCAATTTCTTTTGTCACACTAATAATTATTCCTATCGACATTCCGGTAAACAACAGCGATGTGCCACCCATGCTGACGAACGGCAGCGGTTGTCCCGTCACCGGGAACAAACCCACGGCCACGCCCATGTTGACGAGGGCCTGCATCACGAGGCTGAACGCCAGCCCCATCGCCAGCAGCCCTCCAAACGACTGTGGCGCCCGTAGCATGATTCGCGTCGCTCGGAACAGCAAGACAAGGTACAAAGCCAGCACAAACACGCCTCCGACGAGACCGTATTCCTCCAACACCATGGCGTAGATGAAGTCGGAATAAGGATGCGGCAGCACGTTACGTTGAGTGCTCTTGCCCGGACCCTTGCCGATGACGCTGCCTCCTGCGATGGCGATCTTTGCCTGAAGCACCTGGAAGTTAGCGGTGTCGTCGGCTTCTTCCTCGCTGCTGCTGAAGAAACGCTCAATACGATTGACCCATGTCACGCTTCGGTTATCTTTCGCGAAAGCGAATGAAATCAGCATGAAAATGCTGCCCGCCACCACGATGACACCGATAAACGCGAAGATATATTTCATCTTTACCTTACTCAAAAACATCATCACAATGCTTGTCATGAACAGCATCGCCGCCGTCGAGAAGTTCTCAGGGAAGATCAAGCCCACAATGACAAGAATCGGCAGCATCACCCTGATACCCAATTCCTTATAGTTGTCAAGCTGGTCGCGACGAAGCGTCAAAACCCTGGCAAGGAAGCCTATCAAAGCAATCTTCGCAAGGTCGCTAGTCTGGAACGTCACGCCGCCGATGCCGATGACACGCTGCGCGTGGTTGAGGTTCTGTCCGAAGAACAAGGTGTAGACCAGCAGCGGGATAGCGATCCAGAAAAGCAGAAGCAACAGCCTCGAATAGCGCTTGTAGTTGATGCGCGAGGCGCCGAACATACAGGCCAGGCCGAGCATCAGCATCACGGCGTGACGCAGCAACACAAAGGCGTTATTGCCGTGATAGCTTCTGTTTGCCACCGACTCCGAAGCGCTGTACACGGTGAGCAGCGAGATGAACGTGAGGATAGCCACCACCATCCAAATCACCTTGTCACCCTGAAACAGGTTCTTCGTCTTTTCTACTACTGTATCCTTATCTAACATACCTTATTCCTTTGCCATTTTGACAAAAACCTTCTCCATTTTTCTGACATCGACACCTTCGAGCTCGCAGCCAGGCGAGAAAAGGATGTTGTAACCCGACACCGACTTCTCTTCGGCCATCTTCACGGCTTCTTCCATATTCTCGGCCATCATCACGCCGTCGCGTACCAGACAACCCAGTGCCATACGCATCGGCTCGATGTCGTTTCCGACACAGATTATCGACTTAACATGTTGACGCACAACAGGTATCATCTCCTCGTAGTCCTCATTTCCCGCCAAGGCAATCCACACCGTCGGCTCGTTGACGTTCTCGATAGAGAACCATGTCGCCGAGACGCTCTTAGCGCCACTGTCGTCGATATATTTCACGCCGTTTCGCATCGCCACAAACTCGTTTCTGTGTTTGATATGCTCGCAATCGACGAAGCTGTTTTTCAACACATCTCTACGTGCGTTGCAGATGTTGTGGTTTATCGCTACGGTGTAAACCTCTTTTCTTCTACCTTGTTTGGCCAACTGTTCTAATGTCATAATAATCAATTATTTATATTCAAAAATTACTTTTCTTTAAATGCATTTTCAAGTTCTTCCCTATCATCGAAATGATGCTTGACACCCTTCACATCCTGATATGTCTCATGGCCTTTGCCAGCCACAAGGATGATGTCGCCTTTCTTCGCCAAGGCCACTGCAGTGCGAATCGCCTCGTGACGGTCGGTGATGCAAAGCACCTTGTTGTAACACTCGCCCGGGACACCGGCTTTCATCTGACGGATAATCTCCTCAGGCTCCTCAAAACGCGGGTTATCGCTGGTGATGATGAGTCGGTCGGACAGCTTCACTGCCGCAGCAGCCATCTTCGGGCGTTTGTCGGCGTCGCGGTTACCGCCTGCTCCTGCTACTGTAATCAGCGTCTCATTATGAGTCCTGATTTCGTTGATTGTCGAAAGCACGTTTTCCAAAGCATCAGGAGTATGAGCGTAATCGACAATGCCCACGATGCCGTCTTTCGAACTCACCATCTGGAAACGTCCCGAAGCGCTATGCAACTTGCTGACTTCCTGTAGAACTTCTTCCTCGGGCATGCCTAACAGCGTCGCAGCGCCGTAGATTGCCAACAAATTCGAGGCATTGAAGCGACCCACGAGGTATGTCGACAAGGCTTTCCCGTTGATTTTCAATTCCATACCGTCGAAATAACTCTCCATCACAAGACCTTTAAAGTCGGCGTCATGTTTCAAAGAATAAGTCTTCTTTGCTGCTTTGGTATTCTGAAGCATCACCATGCCGTTCTTGTCGTCAAGGTTCGTCAAGGCGAAAGCCGTAGATGGCAGGTTGTCGAAGAATTTCTTCTTCGCATCGCGGTAGTTTGCTAGTGTTTTATGATAATCGAGATGATCCTGAGTGAGGTTAGTGAATATTCCGCCGTCGAAATGCAGACCTGCGATACGATCCTGGTCGATGCTATGCGAGCTCACCTCCATGAAGGCATATTCGCAACCTGCCTCCACCATCTGTGCCAGCAAGGCGTTGAGCTCGAGCTGGTCGCCGGTGGTATGCGTAGAAGGCACCACCTTCGTCCCGATGATGTTTTCAATCGTCGAGAGGAGTCCGCACATATATCCCGCATCGGTGAAGAGACGATAGAGCAGGGTGGCGATGGTGGTCTTGCCGTTAGTGCCCGTCACGCCCACCAGATGAAGCTTCTCCGAAGGATTGCCGTAGAATGCCGATGCTGCCAGTCCGAGCGCCTTAGCGCTGTTGTCGACCACGTAATATTTCACGCCCTCGACCTGAGTCTCGGGAAGCGTCTCGCAGACGATGCCTTTAGCTCCGTTTTCGATGGCTTTCGCGATGTAGTCGTGACCGTCGACCTGGGTGCCGCGCACAGCGAAAAACACGCTGCCGTCAGTGCACTTCCTCGAATCGAACTGCAGGTCTTTTGCGCCTTTTATTATCTCTTCAATATTCATATAGTTTATTTATTTCAATTTTAAAACAACCGTTTTCCCTTTCTCGAGGTTCGTCCCGGCCTTCACGCTCTGGCTCTCCACCACGCCGCGGCCGCTGAACTCGACCTTCCATCCCATCGTCTCGAGGAGATACACGGCGTCCATCACATTCATGCCTGTCAGGTCCGGCATCACCTCCTCGACGAGCTCCACGCTCTGCATAGTGACGCCACCGTTCACCGACTGACTGACCCTCACCCACTCCGAGCTGAGCTCTCCGTCGACCATCCTCACGCCTTCCATGGTGCAGTAGTCGTCGACATCTTCATAATATGCCATCGACGCCCTGGTGTACTTATCAGCATTGGCCGGATAGCTGCTCTTCTCGTCGGTGATGCCGAGCTCGGTGGCATAGACCTTCTCAGCAATCTCCTTGAAGACAGGCGCCGACACCGACGCGCCGTAGTATTTGCCTCCCATCGGGTTGCTGATTACCACGATGCAGGTATATTTCGGGTCATCGGCAGGGAAATAACCCACAAACGAAGCTGTGTAATTTTTCTTGTTGTAGTTGCCGTTCTGAGCAATCTGTGCCGTTCCCGTCTTACCTGCCACTGGGAAAGCGCATTTGTTCAACAGCTTCGCGGTACCGTTCTCGACAACACCTCTCAGCAGGCTCTGCAGCGTCTTGATAGTCCTGTCAGACGCTATTTTCTCGTTGATTACGATGGTGTCGAAGGTCTTGATTACCTCGTTGCCGCGACGGATCTCCTTCACGAACTGCGGCTTCACCATACGACCATTGTTGGCGATGGCGTTGTAATATGTCAACAGGGTGATTGGAGTCACAGTGAGCTCGTAACCTATTGACATCCAAGGCAATGACACTTTCGACCAGATCTTGCTGCTGGTGCTCTTGATATATGGTTTACCCTCGCCCTTGATGTCGAGATTCAAAGGCTCGTTGATCTTGGTTTTATAAATCAAATCAATGAATCGCTGCGGGTTCGACTCGAAAGCCTCGGTGGTGAGGTATGCGAAGGCGATGTTCGACGACTCCCAGAAGCACTGTTTTATCGTCGGATGTCCCTCGCCCACCACATGCGAGTCGGTCATAATGCGGTTGTGGAACTTCATCTTGCCGGTGTTGCCGAGGTTCAGCACCCTGTCGACGTTGAAATGCGGGTCGTTTTCGAGCAAAGCCGTCATGGTGATGGCCTTAAACGTCGAGCCAGGCTCCACATTCTCAGCGATGGCGAAATTATACGACTCTTCGTATTTTTTCTTTTTCTCGTTATAACGCAGCGACGCCATCACCTCGATGAATCCTGACTTCACGTCCATCATGATGACGCAGCCCTGCTGAGCCTTGTTCTCGTCGAGACAACGACGCAGCGACTCTTCCGCCACATCCTGAATCTTAGCGTCGATGGAGGTGTAGATGTCTTTTCCGTTGCGCGGCGTGACATTCGTCGACGATGGCACATCGATAAACCTTCCGCCGTTGATACGACGACGCATCTGCATGCCGTCGCGGCCGCTCAGACAGGTGTCGTAGGCGCCTTCCAGACCGACTTTCACCGGTTTCAAGGTGTCGTTAAGGTTCACATAGCCGATCACACGCATCGCGATGTCGCCGTAAGGACGCTCTCTGATGAGCTGTTTCTCGGAGATGAGACCGTTCTGACGCTCACGGAAAATCGGGAACGTCTTGAGACGCTCATATTCATCCATCTTCATCTTACGGGCGATTCTGATATAACGTTTGTTATTGTTTCTCGCCTTAGTGAACTTATTGATATACTGCGACTTAGTATTATCTTTCAGCATCCTTGCCAAGCTATCCGACAAGGCACCTATTTCATTGTTGAAACGCTCTTCAGGCACCGCCACCGGGTCGAAATACACGTCGAAAACCGGTATCGTGGTGGCGAGAAGAGTGCCATTTTTCGAGAAAATGTTACCGCGGACCGCCGGAACTTTCACCATCCTGATGTCGGCTTTACGCGCACTTTCGAGCAACTCCTCGCGGTCAACTGTCTGAATAACAACGATTTTGATGACAACAGCCACCCCTACTACGAGCATAATCACGTAGATCAGAAGCACACGCCAAACGTCACCAAAATTCATCTTACTCATGACTTATTTCACCTTTTTATTAATAGTAAGCTTCTTGAGAGGCTCTATCGATTCTTTTATCCCTTTGTTTTTCAACATCTTAGCGAGCTCCGACTGCTTCGTCATTCTTGTGATCTCCGACTTGTTGTAAACATATTCCACATGGCGGTCTTCAAGAAGCTTGGTCTTCGTCAGAACCTCGCGGTTGATATCTTCAGCGATGTAAGTGTTTGTAATATAAAGCATTAGCAAAAACACGACATACAAAATAAACGGCAGCTGCTTCACCACCGAAGACTTCGAAAACACGTCACCCCCGAGGTAATTGTTAAAAAACGAACCTTTATTTTCTCTGCTCATTTTACTTATTTTTACTTTAAATTACTTCCAACTCTAAACTCTTTCAGCAATTCTCAACTTTGCACTGCGAGCTCTACTGTTTTTCGCTATCTCCCCATCGCTCGGCACTATCGGCTTATGCGTTATCAGCTTGTAGGGCGTGTTCTGATTCCCGAAGAAATCCTTCTCTATCTCGCCTTCAGCATTGCCGCTTCGCATAAAATTTTTCACCAATCGGTCTTCCAACGAATGATATGACATCACCACCAGTCGTCCACCAGGTTTCAGCACGTCGGGACACTGCGACAAAAACGCCTCAAGCACCTCCATCTCTTTATTCACCTCAATTCTCAAGGCTTGAAATATCTGCGCCAGCACCTTGTTTTCCTGGCCTTTCGGCAGATGCGAAGCCACAGCGTTCTTCAAATCTGTTGTCGTCTCAATCGGAGCGATATCACGAGCCATCTCAATGTTGCGGGCTATCGCCATGGCGTTTTTCAACTCGCCGTAACGCGAGAAAATACTGGCTAAAGCCGCAACTTCATATGTGTTCACTATGTTTGACGCATCCACTGGGTCGTTCTGGTTCATACGCATATCGAGACGGCCTTCGAAACGTGTCGAAAAACCCTTCTCCGGCGTGTCGAACTGATACGATGAAACCCCGAGGTCAGCCAAGATTCCGTCGACTTTCGCATTAGCGTAAAGCTGAACGAAGTTCTTCATGTAACGGAAGTTCTGCGGGATGAAAGTGAACCGCTCATCCTCGAACGCATTCTTGGCGGCGTCGGCATCCTGGTCGAAAGCGTAGAGGTGGCCGCCCTTGAGATGCTCAAGGATCGCCCTCGAATGGCCGCCGCCGCCGAACGTCACATCGACATAGATGCCGTCAGGCTTGATGTTCAGGCCATCGATACACTCGTTTAACAACACAGGATTATGATACATAACCAATTTTTCTATTCAAAATCAATGTTTCCGAGACGGTCCTCAAGCATCTGCGAGAACTCTTCATCGCTCATCGCGGCATTGCTCTTGTCCATCTGCTCTTTGCCCCAGATCTGCATCCTGTCGGGCAGCGAAGTGATCACCACTTCCTTCACCATTCCGCATTTCTCGACAAGGTCCTTAGGGATCTGCAGACGACCGCTGCCGTCCATCATCACCACTCTCGCGCCCCCGTTGATGCGACGCATCATCATCAGATTTTCCTTCTTAAACGGGTTCAACTTGCCGAGTTTGTCCTGCAATTTACGCCAATCGTCCTTTCCGTACACGTCGAGGCAACGTTCAAACAGGCCCGGGCGCAGCACGAAACCGTCGTTCAGGGCATCACCCAGCTGTTCCTTGAAACTACTGGGTAAGAGCAGCCTTCCCTTGGCATCTAACTTGCAATAAAATTCACCAATCGGATAATTCATTTGTGCACAAATTTTTCAGGATGTAAAATTATACATTTTTTCCCACTTATTCCCACTTTTTTACAAAAAATTTTAAAAAATTTATCAACAAAGTTATCAACAATCGAAAAAATTTATCAACAAGTCCTGTCATTCCGAGCATAAAATGCGAGGAATCTCATTTTTTTGTATCTTTGCCCCCAAAATAAATGATATGCTAATCAAGACCGCAACGTTTTTGCAATCGAACACCAACGTCGACAAATTGCCGAAGGCCGACAAGCCCGAATATGCTTTCATCGGGCGTTCCAACGTGGGAAAATCGTCGCTCATCAACATGCTGACGGGCAACAGCAAGTTGGCGAAGGTGTCAGCCACGCCGGGCAAGACCATCACCATTAACCATTTCATTATCAATGATGAATGGTATTTGGTCGACCTTCCGGGATATGGCTTCGCCAAGCGGTCGCAGAAGGATCGTGAGATGTGGAAAAAGATGCTCGACGCCTACATCCTCGGCCGGCAGAACCTCGTGATGACGTTCGTTCTGGTCGACAGTCGCATCAAGCCACAGAAAATTGATTTGGATTTCATCGCCGGCCTCGGTGAGAATCAGGTGCCGTTTGCGATAGTGTTTACAAAAGCCGACAAGCTCGGCAGCGGCCAACTGTCAGCAAACATTGAGGTTTACAAAAACGAACTCCTGAAAGAATGGGAAGAGCTTCCCACGATGATTGTCACCTCCTCCGAAAAGAAAACCGGAAGAGATGAGATATTAGATCTTGTAGAATTTTACAATAAAGAATTTAAGAAATAGCACTATTCTTCCAGCGCCTCGAATCTCTTAACCAACTCTTCTGGCGAGAGACCTAAGAATTCGATGGATGCCTTGCAGTCGTCGGCGAACTCACCGTCGGGATATTGCTCGAGGTATTGCTCGTAGAGCTTCTTCGCCATGTCGAGGTTGTTGTATTTCGTCTCAAAGATAAACGCCTTCACAAACAACGCTGCCTGGGTGCGAGGATAATCGGGATAATCGGCTATCAACCTGTCGATAATCGAAATGGTGCGTTGAGGCTCGTTCAAATTCATCGAAACATCAACCGCCTTGAACAAATATTCAGGTGACATCGCATCGCTCGGATTGGCATCGGCAAAATCGCAATACGCTGATACTAAATCACTTGCAACTACAGGATCGATAACATCTTCAGTCGAAAACACCTGCTTCTCCAATTCGTTGATCCTCTTTGCCGGATCATTATTATTGCAACCTGCTAAAACCAGGGCAATAACTGCTAAAACTAATAATAATCTCTTCATCTTCTATGTTTTTTATTCGGGAAAATCATCTTGTAATCCACATCGACGTTGCCTTCGGAAATGTTACGTAACTTATTCTTCAACAACATTTTACGCATTGAACTAATCCTATCGACATAGCATTTCCCTTCGAGGTGGTCGTATTCATGCTGGATCACGCGCGCCACTATGCCGTCGAACTCCTCTTCGTGTTCCTTGAAATTCTCGTCGAGGTAGTTTATCAACACCTTGCTCGGACGCTCCACGTCCTCGCCCATGTCAGGCAAGCTCAAGCAGCCTTCCCTGAACGTCCACGGCTCACCCGAAAGCTCAATGATTTCAGGGTTTATGAACACTTTCTTCACGCCCGCGCCCTCAGGATATTTATCCTTAAACGGGTCACTGTCCATCACGAAAAGACGTATCGACTTGTTGATCTGAGGGGCAGCCAGGCCCACGCCCTCGGTATGGTACATCGTCTCGAACATATCAGCGATAAGCTGCTGAATCTCAGGACTATTTTCTTCAATTTCTTCGGCCACGTGCTTCAACACCGGGTGACCGTAAGCCACAACTGGTAAAACCATGTTATCTTCAAATTTATATATTCAATAACCTATAACCAATAACCTATAAACCTTTATAAGCCATATATGATTGAAGGATGATCGTCGCACTGATAGTATCGACGAGTTCCTTGTTCTGTCTTGCTTTCTTGCCCAAACCCGCGTCAAGCATGGTCTGATGCGCCATCACAGATGTAAAACGCTCATCGAAACGTTTTATTTCCATGTCGGGCAGCACTTTTTTCAGCTGTTTCAGAAACGGCTCGATGTATTGCGCCGACTCCGAAGGGTTGTTGTGCATGTCCTTCGGCTCGCCCACCACAATCTCGTCAACCTGTTCTTTCTTCACGTAATCCTGAATAAAAGCAACCAGATCGCAGGCCCGCACCGTCGTCAGGCCGTTGGCGATGATACGCAGTGGGTCGGTCACAGCGATGCCGCAACGCTTTCTGCCATAGTCGATTGCCATTATTCTGCCCATTGCTGAAAAATTTTTTGCAAAAATAATGAAAAATTTGCTTTTGTATTAAAAAAATGTGTACTTTTGCACCCGCAAATCCAGATGGTAGATGTAGCTCAGCTGGTTAGAGTACCGGATTGTGGTTCCGTGGGTCGTGGGTTCGAATCCCACCTTCTACCCTCAAACTTGAACATCTCTTAACGCTTCGTTGAGAGATGTTTTTTTATCCGTCGACTCGTTTCTCTTCTTGATTATCAACGCACAAGCCACCTGGAAGTCGCCCGCCGGGAAGTGTTTCATGTATGAGCCAGGCACCACCACCGAACGCGCAGGCACCACGCCTTTGTATTCCTTAATCTCAGGTCCTGTCACATCCAAAATCTTCGTTGACTGAGTGATTACTGTGTTAGCGCCGAGCACTGCCTCCTCTTCAATCCGCACGCCTTCCACCACAATGCAACGCGAGCCGATGAAACAGTTATCCTCGATGATGACAGGAGCCGCCTGAACGGGTTCCAAAACGCCGCCAATGCCAACGCCGCCGCTGAGATGCACGTTTTTACCTATCTGCGCGCACGAGCCCACGGTAGCCCAGGTGTCGACCATGGTGCCGCTGTCGACATAAGCACCTATATTTATATACGAAGGCATCAAAACAGCGCCTTTGTTGATGAAAGCGCCGTAACGCACCGTCGCAGGAGGCACCACACGCACTCCGGCCTGCTCGAAGCCGCCCTTCAACGGGATCTTGTCGTAGTATTCAAAGATGCCGCTCTTCGACACTTCCATATCGTTGATAGGGAAAAACATGATGACGGCTTTCTTCAGCCATTCGTTCACAACCCATTGACCCTCAAGCTTTTCGGCGATACGAATCTCGCCTTTGTCCAACAACCTCACGACCTCACGAATCGCCTCACGAGTCTCGTTTTTAGCCAACAGCGAGCGGTCGTCCCATGCTTTTTCGATGATGCTTTGCAGATTTTTCATTACAATAATTTTTCGCAAAGATAAGAAAAAATTTCTATATTTGCATAAATTTTAAGAAATGAAAAACAACGACTTCTTATCCCCTTCGCAGATTGCGTGGCGACGTTTCAAAAAGAACATCGCCGGCATGATCTCGTTGATTTTCATTATCTTATGCGCCATCACTGCTGTCTTCGCTTATTTCATCATCCCCGATAACAGTCCTGACGCAAACACGCAAATTCTTGAGATCTCCACTCAAAAACCGGGCTTCGAAGTCGATATTCTGCTTGTCAACAAGCCGACAAAGGTCGAAAAAGTGGGATTTTTCGAAAAGTTATGGAGCGGACAGCCCTCGCCTTACCGTCAGATTCCTTTCGACTCGTTGAAAATAGAAGAGAAAACGACCACCGTCTACATCTTCAACCCTGAGCACAGCGGCACCGTTCAGGAGGAAGTCGTCGACAATGTGCTTCTCCCTGAAAATCCTATAGTTCACCGCAAATATTATCTTGGTACCGACCAGTTCGGACGCGACTTTCTGAGCCGCCTCGTCCTCGGCACCCGCATAAGCTTCAGTGTGGGCTTCATAGCCGTGTTCCTCTCGGTAGTCATCGGTCTCTTCATCGGGGGCCTCGGCGGCTTCTTCCGCGGGCGTGTCGATGACGTCACGATGTGGCTCATCAACGTGGTGTGGTCGCTGCCTACCCTGTTGATTGTCATAGCGATTACATTTGCTCTCGGCAAAGGTGTGGTGCAGGTCTTCATCGCCGTCGGACTCACCATGTGGGTCGAGGTGGCGCGCGTCACAAGAGGTCAGATTCTCTCAATCCGTGAGACGACGTTCGTCGAAGCCGGTCGCGCATTAGGTTTTAAAAATGCGAGAATCATAATCCGTCATATAATCCCTAACATCCTCAACCCGATAATCGTCATCTCGGCGGCAAACTTCGCCACAGCCATCCTTCTCGAGGCGGGCTTGAGTTTCCTGGGAATCGGCGTGCAGCCGCCTATGCCGTCGTGGGGCTCGATGATCAAGGAAAACTACGCCTACATCATCCTCAACGACGCCTACCTCGCCATCCTTCCGGGCATCGCCATCATGCTGCTCGTGCTGGCCTTCATGCTCATGGGCAACGCCCTTCGTGAGGCATTAAACGTTAAAAAATAAAGTTTTACTGGAAATTGGCGTTCCAACAGGCATCTCGGCGACCGCCGAAACATTTTCCTTTGTAGAAATTAAACTTCAACGCCACGTAAGCGTCAAGTCCATACGATTCGCCTACGCCAAGGAAATTGAAGATGTTATGCGTTCCAATGGTTAAGAATGCCAATCTCACCTCTGCTCCGAGGAAGATCTTCTCGTAGTTGTATAGCGTGACAGGCATGGTGATGTCGAAATAACGCGACTCAAAACGCGGCTCGACCACGACCTGCGCCGGACGGCGCGCCGAATATCTTAACAGCCGCAGAGGCTGCATCCAGGTGGCGTTGACATAGATGTTCTTCGCCAGTTTATAGTCAAACTGGACGCTCATCGCTGTCGGCAAGCCCATCATGAACTTACTGCCGGCATCGGCATCCGACGGATCATCGTAAAACATGCCGCTGAGCCTGTCCATCATGTCGTTGAAATCCTCCGAGCCCTCGAGCTCCCTCACATCGAAGGTCTTGTCGGTGTCTGACAAAAACTTATACACCTTGGCGTTGTTTTTGAAACTTATTGCGCCGACATCAAGCAACGACACGCCCAACCGCCATCGGTAGTTGATCTTCGGAGCGACACAGGCATGCTTCGACGCGGTAATAAGCTTATCGCTGGTTTTACGGGTATAGGTGAAGCCGATGTCAAAGCCCAAGCCGTAGCCGTTGACAATCTGATTGGCATCGAAGATCTCGCCGTCCGAGAACTTAGCGCCGTAGTCGATAGGTGCCGACATGGCCGCCATCATGTTCAGACTATGAATAATACTGGTATTTTTATCGACGATATCCTTGTCGACTTTATTAAGATTCAAAGCCACTCCCGTGTATCCGAGCAAACCTTTCGCCGTGATGCCGAAATCCACCTTGTCGTAATCATAATCATACACTGTAGAGGCATACGAAAGACCGATTTCCGACCAAGCCATCATGCTGACTCGAGTGTTTTTCGACACATAACTCCTATCGTAAAAAGTACTGTCGATCGACTTCAAACTCGCCTCCAAAATCTCCCACGGGATACGCTTCGCCGACGTGTAAACCCTGTTGTTTATGAATATTCCGAAAGCATGCTTTCCATCTCTGTTATACATCGCTGAAAGCAGGTTGAAATCAAAGGTTTCATTAACATTTTTATATTTCGAATTAATCAAAAACCCCACATCGTAACGTCGTCCGTTTATATAGTAATCAGAAGGGTTTTCACCATTCAAAAGCCGGTAATAATCGCTGGCATGAAGATATGCGAAGTCGTTATATGCCGACGCGCCCAGATTCAATCCGAAATCAGCATAAACGAAGGCAGTCGTCATCAGCGAAGGGTTGACAGCCAGGGCACGCGAACCCGCATAGTTGGTAGAGGTGCCGATATATTGCGCCAAGGCCTCGTCGTGACACACGAAAAACGCCATCAAAAAGGCGATGGCTAAACATCTTATGATATTTTTCGTATAAATTGCCATAATAACAGCGCAAAAATACTAAATAATTCATGTAACAACGTCATTTTTATTCTCGATATTACATCTTTATAAAAAAATAAGTTAAAAATAGATGTCTGACTATCAAAATTTTTTTGTAATTTTGCACCCTCAAAAAAATCTGCGGATGTGGCGTAATTGGTAGCCGCGCCAGACTTAGGATCTGGTTCCGTAAGGAGTATGGGTTCGAGTCCCTTCATCCGCACAAGAATATTAAATAACTTATTGATAATGAAGACTATACAGACAGCAAAGGGCGACCTTCTCGCCACCATCCAGATCGACATCAACAAAGCCGATTACGAAGAAGATGTTAAAAAAGAATTAAAGAATTATCAGCACAAAGCAGTCCTTCCGGGCTTCCGTCAGGGTAAAGTTCCGTTCGGAATGATCGAGAAGATGTACGGTGCAACAGTCACTTTCGACAAGTTGAACAAGAAGGTTTCCGAGGCTCTCAACAACCATATCCTCGAGAACAAGCTCGACGTGATAGGTTACCCTCTGTCGGATCCTGACAAGCAGCAGCCTACCGATCCTGAGACTCAGGAGACTATGAGTTTCTTCTTTGAAGTCGGCCTGAAGCCGGAAATCAAGGTCGACCTCGCCAAGATCGCTATCAACGACTACAACATCAAGGCTTCAGATAAAGAAGTCGACGAGACCATCAAGCGCATCCAGGAAGGCAACAAGAAAGACGACAAACCGGCTGAGCTCAACGAAGAACTCTTCAAGATGATATTCCCTGGCAAGGACATCAAGGACGAAAAGGCATTCCGCAAGGAAGTCGCCACCGAGATGGAACGCCAGTACGTGGTCGAGGCCGAGCGTATGTTCCTCAACAACGCCATCGACAAGCTCGTGAGCGAGATTAAGTTCGACATGCCTGACGCATTCCTGAAACGTTGGATTGTGGCCAACAGCGACGGCAAGATCACCCCTGAAGATGTCGAGAAGAACTACGACAGCGTGTATTCAAAGACCTTCAGATGGCAGCTCATCGAAGAGACCATCGCCAAGGCTAACCCTGAGCTCGTCCTTAAGGAAGAGGAACTCCGCGACTTCGTGACCAAGATGTACTTCGGTCAGCTCGACGTAGCAGGCATGAGCGATGACATGAAACAGCGCCTCAACGGCATCGTCGACTCAGTGTTGAAAGACGAGAACCAGCGCGAGAACATCAAGAACCAGGTTGCCGACAACAAAGTCACCGCTTTCCTGAAGAAAGCCATGAAGGTGAAGGTCGTCGACACCGACTACGAAGGCTTCGTGAAGGCAGTTCTTCCACAGGAAGAGAAGAAACCTGCTGCAAAGAAGACCGCTACCAAGAAAGCAGCCGAGAAGAAAGAAGAGAAACCAGCAGTGAAGGAAGAGAAGGCAGCAAAGGCAGAGAAAGCAGAGAAGAAGCCGGCTGCTAAGAAGACTACAGCAAAGAAAACCACCAAGAAGGCTGAATAATGAATAACAACAACGAATTCTACAAATACGCCACCAAGCACCGCGGCATCAACGGTTTAGGCCTCGAGAAGTACGCCAACACCATCACTGACTACATCTCCCCGACCATCATCGAGGAACGTCAGCTCAATGTGGCACAGATGGACGTGTTCTCGCGCCTCATGATGGACCGCATCATCTTCCTTGGCGACCAGATCGACGACTATGTCGCAAACATCATCCAGGCACAGCTGCTCTTTCTCGAGTCGGCCGACCCTAAACGCGACATCCAGATCTATCTGAACTCTCCTGGCGGCTCGGTGTACGCTGGTCTCGGCATCTACGACACCATGCAGTTCATCCAGCCCGACGTGGCGACCATCTGCACAGGCATGGCAGCCTCTATGGCAGCAGTGTTGCTCTGCGCCGGCGCCGACGGTAAACGCTCAGCCCTCAAGCACTCACGTATCATGATACACCAGCCTATGGGCGGCATGCAGGGACAGGCTTCGGACATCGAGATCACAGCTCGTGAGATCCAGAAGGTGAAGAAAGAACTCTACGAAATCATCGCCATGCACACCAAACAGCCTTACGACAAGGTGTGGGCCGACTCCGACCGCGACTACTGGATGACAGCAGAAGAGGCCAAGGCCTACGGAATGGTAGATGAAGTTTTGATTAAGAACAAATAATGTCAAAAAAACAAGAAAATACTTGTTCATTCTGCGGACGTCCTGAGAGTCAGGTCAACCTCCTGATTGCGGGCATCAACGGTTTCATCTGCGACGAGTGCGTAGGTCGCGCCCACCAGATGCTCACCGAGGAGATGGCGCATCGCAGCCGTGCCATGGTTCCCGACTTCAAGCTTCTTAAGCCGTTGGAAATCAAGCAGTTCCTCGATCAGTATGTCATCGGGCAAGATGCGGCGAAACGTGTGCTCTCAGTCGCCGTTTACAACCACTATAAACGTCTGAACCAGCAGGAGACCGCCGACGAAGTCGAGATTGAGAAGTCGAACATCGTGCTCGTGGGTGAGACGGGAACAGGTAAGACCTTGTTAGCCAAGACCATAGCGAGGATGTTACACGTGCCCTTCGCCATCGCCGACGCCACTGTCCTGACAGAGGCCGGCTACGTTGGCGAGGACGTGGAAAACATCTTAGTGAAGCTGCTTCAAGCGGCAGATTACGACGTCGCGGCAGCCGAGAAAGGCATAGTTTTCATTGATGAGATCGACAAGATAGCACGTAAGGGCGACAACCCGAGCATCACCCGCGACGTCTCCGGCGAGGGCGTGCAGCAAGCTATGCTTAAGCTGCTCGAAGGCACCGTCGTCAACGTGCCTCCTCAAGGCGGCCGCAAGCACCCGGAACAGAAGATGATTCAGGTCAACACCAAAGACATCCTCTTCATTGCCGGCGGTGCCTTCGACGGCATCGATAAGATAATAGCCAACCGCGTGGGAACCAACGCCATAGGCTACGGCTCCGACCTCAAGAAACAGATCGACCGCGACAATATGCTTCAATATATCGCGCCGTCAGACCTGAAGAAATTCGGCCTCATCCCTGAAATTATCGGCCGTTTCCCGATTTTGACCTACCTCAACCCTCTCGACAGAGAGACACTCAAACGCATACTCACCGAACCTAAAAACGCCATCACCAAACAGTTCACAAAACTGTTCGGCATGGATGGCATCGAATTGATTATCAAAGACGAAGTGCTGGATTTCATCGTCGACAAGAGCATCGAGTTCAAACTCGGCGCCCGCGGACTACGCTCAATATTGGAAGCAATTCTCAACGACGCGATGTTCGACATGCCGTCAACCGACGCAAAACAACTCGTCGTCGATGCCGACTACGCTCAGGAAAAGTTTGAGAAATCAAAGATATCTGAACTGAATATTTAGTTTTAAGGGCTATACAAAAAGGCAAACCTTGCGTTAAGCTGAAAAATAAGCCTGCGGCTTTTTGCATGGTTTTGGAGTCTTTGGAAACTTACTTTCCTCTTCCTTGAATTACAATAAGCGCTGTGTAAATCAAAATCTTGATGTCAACGGCAAGGTTCATGTTTTCGATATAAAGGATATCGTATTTCAGTCGCTCAACCATCTCGTCGACAGTCGAAGCATATCCGAACTTCACCTCGCCCCAGCTGGTGATACCGGGCTTAATCTTGAGAAGCATGCGATAGTGCGGAGCTTTCTGCACAATCTGATCGATATAGTATTGACGCTCAGGACGATAGCCAACAATCGACATCTTTCCGCCAAGGACGGTGAAGAACTGCGGAATCTCGTCGAGGCGCACCTTTCTCATAAACTTACCCCACTTCGTGATACGCGGGTCGTCGTCGGTCGACAACTGCGGACCCATATCTTCAGCGTTGACGTACATGCTCCTGAATTTCAGCATCTTAAACGGCACTCCATGCTGCCCGATACGTTCCTGCTTGTAGAAGACAGGTCCGGGCGATGAGCATTTCACCATAATAGCCGTCAAGAGGTAAATCGGTGATAATAAGACGATTACGAGTATCGAAGCAATGATGTCGAACAGTCTTTTCGCCACCTGCTGCCACACCGGCATAGGCTCCGGCGTGATCTGAATCAACGAGGCGTGCCAGATACCCTCCTGCTTGACAGCGCCAAACACAAATTCCTGCATCAACGGGATGATCTTCACCGTGACTTCAGAGTTTTCAAGCATCACAAGAATCTTGTCGATGGTCTCAGTCTCCGAACGCTCGATGGCGATGATAACCTCTTCAATATCATTGTCTTTGATAACCTTAGCCACATCTTTATAATTTCCAAGATGAGGAATATATTTCTCGACTTTATAAACGTCTTTATCAAAAACGTTTACAAAACCGACGATCAGGTTACCCGAAGAGAACTTCTGTCCTTTGATTTCTTCGTATATCGCGCAAGCGTTGCCATTGCTGCCAATAATCAAGGTATTGAAACCAATTTCGCCGTTATGAATCCTACGCGCATTGACCGAAGTGATGACAAGTCGACCGATGTAGGTCAGCGTAAACTGCAGCAAAAACAGTATCGAGAATAAGGTGTAATAAATCTTGTAATTAGTGATATAATCGTCAAGAATGATAGTGAAAAACAAGACGATAGCACCAATCAAAGTGGTTAAAAATGTCTGTCCGAGCTCACGGACACGCGATTTTGAGTAAACGTTACGGTAAGCGCCCGCCATCAGATGTAGGATAATCCAGCAGATAGGTATCACGATGATGCCGATCCAGAAATTCTTATCCTCAACGACGACATTGTAGTTTGCGAAGACATCGACAAGCTCCATCGTCTTCCTGAAACAGAAGAAGATAGACCAGGTTACGACCGACGCGAACCAGTCCCACAAGACATACTTTAAAGTCTGCTTCCGTTTGTTTATTTTCTTACTCAACGTAAATCAGTTTAAGATTGTCGAAATAAAAATCAGCCTCACCACCTGTTGCCACTGCTCCTTTCATGTAAAACTTCACATATGTGGCATGTGGATAGTCGGTAATCGTAGGGCTATAGTTCAGATAAACTTTTTTCCAGACATCAGTAGCCCTGAGCGAATAAAGCCATTTGTCGACCGGGCCTTCCTGCGAGTCCATGATATACAAGCCTATCTCCATCTCGGTGCTGCATTTGTAATCCATCTCCAGCAGCACGTAGTTGCCCACCGTCGGCAAGCCCGAAAGCTGACCGCTCCACAGACCCATCTTAGTGATGCTGTCGCCAAGATGCACGTGTCCCGAACGGTAATGGTTGATGGTGTCGAACGGATCAAGCCACGCGTTCTGGTTGGTGCGATGGCTAATCTGATGCAGCTCGGCATAGGTCGTGTCCATGCGGTAAAGCTTGATATTATTGACTTCTTCGAAGTCTTCCTTCATCTTGAAACGCATAGCCGTGCTGTCGATGCTGTAATAATGCGTGTATGGCCTTACGGTGTCGATCTCGCCTTCTGTCAAGTCTTTATAGCAAACATACGGCTTGTAGAAAGGATACTGGATTCGTGTCGAGGAGATGCCGTTCATCTTTACGCCAGGATAAATCTGCAACTTGTGGTTACCTTTCTCGAGCACCGGAACGAGGACGTAATTGCCGTCATCGTGATTCTTCAATTCAAAACAACCGTGAAGATTTCCGTCGATATAAACCCAAGCGTCGGTAATAGCGCAAGTCGCAGCGCCTTCCACGTCGTAATTGGTGGTGAAAGTCCACGGCTCGATTCTCAGATAAGCAGGGATTTCCTGGCTTCCCTTGAATTTGTTACACGAAAAAAGCGATAAAACTATTCCAAATAAAAAAATGTAACGAAGACACTTCATAGGCTGTCTTTTTTAAAATTAACGTAGTTAAATTTTAAATATTGTCTTACTTCAAATGTTTTTTTAACAAATCTTGATGTTTGTCGATTTCATCAAGAATCATGTAAGCAACTTTAAGAACCTCAACGCCATCCTCAATGGTTACTGGCGGTTCGGTATTGGTGACTATAGCGTCGTGGAAACGCTCGAGCTCGGTCTTTATGGCGTTGATCTGGTCGGTAGCCAGTTCTTCGATCGAAATCTTCTTCGTCGAGCCATCCGGAAGGTCGAGAGTCATGTCGAAAGGACCCGGCACGCCGTTCACGTCTTCCACCCTCACTATCTCGCTCTTCTTCTCCATGAAATCCATAGTGATATAAGCACCTTTCTGGAATAGACGGAACTTACGCATGTTTTTCAGCGAGATGCGACTTGTGGTGAGGTTTGCCACCGCTCCGTTTTCGAATTCTAATCTTGCCGTGATGATATCAGGTGTCGGACTGACTATCGACACGCCGTTGGCATTGATAGATTTTATTGGGGATTTCACTATCGTGAGAAGGATGTCGATGTCGTGCACTGTGAGGTCGAGCACCACCGGCACGTCGCAGCCGCGAGGGTTGTATAATGCCAGACGATGCACCTCGATGAACACAGGGTCGCTGATGTGCGGCTCGGCAGCGATGAAGGCAGGGTTGAAACGCTCCACATGACCGACCTGCACCTTTACATTGGCTTTCTTCGCCAAGGCGATAAGCTTGTTGGCCTCGTCGACAGTGGCCACGATAGGCTTCTCGATGAACACGTTTTTGCCTTTCTCGATGGCTTTCGAAGCACATGCGAAATGCGCGATGGTAGGCGTCACGATGTCAACAACATCAACAGAATCAATAAGTTCGTCGATCGAAGTGAAATTCTTCACGCCAGCCTCAGCAGCTACTTTTTCGGCAGTATTTTTATCTTGATCGTAAAAACCGACCAAGTCATATTTCTCAATTTGTTTGATGCAGTTAAGATGAATCTTCCCAAGATGTCCTGCACCTAAAACTCCAATTTTCAGCATAGCAAAAATTTTTGCAAAGATACGAAAATAGTTGAAAAGTTAATAAAGTTTTTAAAGTATAGAAGTGAATTATGGAAATCTTTAGCTTTATAAACTTTTCGACTTTACAAACTTTTTACTATTTTTGCGAAGCAAAACAACGTTATGCAGGAAGACACTTATCGCCACAAAGGTATGCGCCAGCAGCTGGTGCAAGTGCTTAAGGATAAAGGCATTACGGATAGCCGTGTGCTCGAGGCCATAGGCACAGTGCCACGTCATGTGTTCCTCGACTCGTCGTTTGTGGAGTTTGCCTACCAGGACAAAGCCTTCCCCATCGGCTCGGGACAGACCATCTCGCAGCCGTTCACCGTGGCGATGCAGAGTCAGCTTCTGCAGGTGACAAAAGGCATGAAAGTGCTTGAAATCGGTACTGGTTCCGGCTATCAGGCATGTGTTTTGGCTGCGATGGGCGCTAAGGTGTTCACCATCGAGCGGCAACGTAATCTTTATCTTAAAACGAAGCCATTCTTGGCGGAGTTTCCGTATAACATCAAGACTTTCCTGGGCGACGGCAACAGAGGTCTTCCCACATTCGCTCCTTTCGATAGGGTGCTGATCACAGCGGCGGCTCCCGAAATACCGCAAGCCCTTGTGGATCAACTGAAAACAGACGGAATAATGGTCATCCCGCTCAACGATGAAGCCGACGCGAGCAAACAGATTATGCTGCGACTGACAAAGCAAGCCGACGGCACCATGCTCCGCGAGGAGTTCGGTGACTGCCGTTTTGTGCCGATGTTAAAGGGGACAGGTCGCGACTAGACCTTATTTTACTTTGAATTTCAGATATTTTATCGTCAAGCCCTGCTTCAGCCACATCGACTCGTAGTAGGTTCTGATAGTCTTGACTTCGAGCTCGTCGTCGTTGGCATAAAGGTCGGTATAGTTGTAAACTATAGGATATCCGGCCTCTTTCACCACCTCAAGGGTGAAATCGTAAAGCAGGTCGCTGTCGGTCTTCAGGTTGATATAGCTGTCTTCTTTCAAAAAAGTCTTATAACGCTCGAGATAAACAGGTGCAGTGAGACGCTTGCGGGCCTTCAGTATCTGTGGATCTGGGAAGGTGATCCATATCTCGTCGACCTCGTTCTCGCCAAAGAAATGCTCTATCAGCTCGATGCGGGTACGCACAAACGCCACGTTTTTCAGGCCTTCAGCTATACCTTGCTTCAGTCCGACCCACATCCTTGCGCCTTTGATGTCGACACCTATATAATTAATGTCGGGATGCGCCTTGGCCAGTCCGATGGTGTACTCGCCCTTTCCGCAGCCGAGCTCCAAAACTATCGGGTTGTCGTTGCCGAAAAACTCATGCCAACGCCCTTTCAGAGGGAATCCCTCCTCCTTGATGCGCTCGAATGAATATTCAAAAAGATTTTCGAAAGTCTTGCATTCGGCGAAACGCTCGAGTTTGTTCTTCTTTCCCACGGCTTTTATTTCTTACGTAACAGCCAGGCGGCTTCGTTATATTCAGACTTGATTATCTCCAGACGTCTCAAAGCGGCATCGCGTCCCAGCACCAATTCGTAGGCCACGCGCACGTTGCCTTTGTCGTTCATCGGAAGCGCCACGGCACCTTCAAAACCTTGTTTCTGGAAGTTCTTCGCACAACGCTCACCGTCGGCCTCGGTACGCAACGATGCTCCTATAATATAATAGGAGTTAACATCGGCGGGCTTTACTTCGGCCGGTTTGACTTCTTTCGGTTTGACAACCTCAAAATCGCGAGGTGCGAGATCGTAAATGTCTTTTTTAAAGACTGGAGCCTTCAGCTCAAGCATCGGGAGTTTGGCAACCTCGACAAACTCACGGACTTCCATGCTGTTGTTGAAATGCTTGGCGATAAACTCGTTAGGCGACGAATAGAAGAACGGATTCCACGATGCGAGGTTAGAGTCGCTCATGTCGGCGCCCCAGCCTAACAACACAAGCACCATGGCTATCATCATCGAATAGGCTGCTGCACGGAACCACTTGTAGTTGTAGCGGTTTACGTGATGCGGCATCTCTTCTTCAACTTCGTCATGGACTGTCATCAAGGTGTTTTTCGCCTTTTGGTCGGTGGCAATCTGCTCTTGTATCTGTTTGTATGTCTCTCTTCTATATATTGGCTGCAGCTTCAGTGGTGTAAGACCGAAGGCGTCGCCAAACAGATTCAGTTCTTCGTCGAGTTGGAACACGTAGTCGCGATCTGTCACGCGGCTCAGCACACCCATGCCGTCGAGACGTAGCACTCCGCTAGCCTCAACGACTGCCAGACTCTGCATGGCAAAGTCGTGCACCTGCTTCGCCGCTTCCGTCATGTTGATACCCTGCTGCTTCGCGACATAGCCAATGAGCAGTCCGTCGTCGGTGATCAGTTGTCCGTTGAACCGCACCTCCTTCGACGGCGGTGTCAGACGATGCGTAACGTAGTCGAGCGTAGCGGGAGTCTCCTTCGAGATGAAGGCTCCGAACTCCGGCACGATGACGCAATCGTGGTCTAAAAGCAACTCAGTTATAGATTTTATAATCATTCTTTAAATATTTTTTCAATTTTCACAATGTCTTCCGGCACATCGACCGAAAAACTTTCAAATTCCGTCACTCCCATGCGGACGGTGTAGCCGTTTTCAAGCCAGCGCAGCTGTTCGAGCGACTCAGCCAGCTCCAGTCCCGACTGCGGGAGTGCGGCCACCTGCTTCAACACATCGCATTTATATGCGTATATGCCGATGTGCTTGTAAAACGTGCGCTCCACCTGATTTCTTAGATACGGGATGGCGAACCTGCTGAAATACAACGCCTTACCATTTTTGTCGAACACCACTTTCACCGCGTTAGGACTCTTCAGCTCGTCATCGTCGTGGATAGGCTTGCACAGCGATGCCAGAGGCGTGTCCTTATCCGATATCAGCCCTGCTATCTGATTGATTTGCAATGGGTTGATATACGGTTCATCGCCCTGGATATTTATCACCGCATC
This sequence comes from Bacteroidales bacterium Bact_22, assembly GCA_001603665.1. Taxonomy (GTDB): domain Bacteria; phylum Bacteroidota; class Bacteroidia; order Bacteroidales; family F082; genus Limimorpha. The sequence goes on along the minus strand of LUZN01000051.1, from coordinate 11,563 downwards.
GAAGCCGGCGCCAATCTTATCCACCACCTCGCAGCAACGGTCGGTGCCGCTCTTATGGTTTTTCGACGTCATCACAGCCTTGCCGCCGAAGCCGAGCACAGCGTTGTAGATGCGCTCATCGTCAGTAGCCACTACCACTTCCGCGAGTTTATCGGCTTTCTTCGCCTGCTCATACACACGCTGAATCATCATCTTGCCGTTGATGAGAGCAAGTGGCTTGCCTTCGAAACGTGTCGAGCCGTATCGTGCCGGGATGATACCTAAGATCTTCATAATCAGAACAATCCGTTAAGTGATCCGTTGATTTGTTCGATTACTGTGCTCAAGTCCTCGGGCTTCTCGAGGTCGATGTTGTCGCTCTCGATGATGAGGAGTTTGCCTTTGTTATAGCTCGAAATCCAGTTCTCGTAGCGTTTGTTGAGCGCCTTGAGGTAGTCGAGACGTATCGACTGTTCGTAGTCGCGGTTACGTTTCTGAATCTGGCGGACGAGTGTCGGCACGCTGGCACGCAGATATATCAGCAGATCCGGGGCTTGCAGGAACGAGCTCATCAACTCGAACAGATCCTGATAGTTCTGGTAGTCGCGAGTCTCCATTAGGCCCATGTCGTAGAGGTTAGCCGCGAAGATGTAGGCGTCCTCGTAGATGGTGCGGTCCTGGATGATGTCGTCGCCGCTCTTGCGGATGTCCATCACCTGACGGAAACGGCTGTTCAGGAAATAGATCTGCAGATTGAACGACCAGCGTTTCATATCTTCGTAAAAACTCTCCAGATACGGATTGTTGTCGACTTCCTCGAAATGAGGCTTCCATCCGAAATGCTTTGATAATAAACGAGTTAACGTCGTCTTACCAGAGCCGATATTTCCAGCTATAGCGATATGCATAGTACTCCAAATTTTTCGCTAAAATACGAAAAAAATTGAAATGTTGAGAAAAATTTTGAAATTATTTTGGCGCTTTTGCCAGGAAATAGATTCCGATGGTGGCGAAGATGATGTTGGGGAGCCAGCCGGCGAAAAACGGCGAGATGACGCCCGAGATGGCGAACACCCTGAAAAACTCGAGGAACAGGATGTAGGCAAAGGTGATGGTGATGCCTATTCCGAGGTTGATACCCATGCCTCCCCTGGTTTTGCGACTCGACAATGCCGCACCGATAATCGTGAGAATGATAATAGCTGCTGGCGATGCCAAGCGTTTGTGTTTCTCAATCTCGTAAGGCAGGATGTTCTCCGCACCTTTGGCATGCTGCTCGTCGATATACCTGTTCAGCTCGATGAGGTTCATCTCCTCGAAATCTTCCTTAACGAAATAAAAGTCTGAGGGTTTCATCGGCAAAACGGTATCAAGGAGCTTACCTCGAGAGAGTTTTTCTACGGGCACGAAATCATATTCGATATAATTGTAGATTTTCCAGCTTTCGTTGAGTGAATCGTAAACGATTTTATCGGAACTCAATTTATACTCAAGTGTATGATTATCAAACTTTTCCAATGTAAACTTATATCCTGTGGCACGCTTCAGATCGTAGTTCGACATATACGCATAAACGCCCTTCTCAATCTGCACATGGATGTTCTGACCCGAGCTCTTCATCAGGTTTTCCATATAGGTGTTTTTAAACGTCCTACGCACCGTATCCATCCTGGGAATCAAGAAGTTACCGAGATAGAACGAGCCGCCTGCGAGCAGCAAAGCCGCCATCATATAAGGCCATAAAAACCTCTTGAAACTGACGCCGCTGCTGAGGATGGCGATGATTTCGGTGTGCCCTGCCATCTTCGAGGTGAAGAAAATAACCGAGATGAAGGTGAACAGATATATGAAAAGGTTAATAAAATAAGGAATAAACGGAATGTAGAAATGAAAAACGACCTCATAGAGCGAGGCGTGGTTTTTGATGAAGCTGTCGACGTTTTCCGACACGTCGAACACTATCACCACCACAATGAGCAGACTGATGGCAAAGAAGAATGTGCCAATGAATTTTTTGAAAATATACCAGTCTAACTTTCTCATTATCAATATTTTAAGAAATACGATTCGTCACTTTCGGGAGCATCATGTCGCGCCACTCGGTGAAGTCGCCCTCGATGATGTGTTTTCTCGCTTCCCTCACCAGCCAGAGGTAGAAGCCGAGGTTGTGCACCGTGGCGATCATCGGGCCGAGAATCTCCTTCGAGATGATGAGATGTCTCAGATATGCCTTTGAATACTGATGATCCACAAACACCGAGCCGTTCTCGTCGAGTGGTGAAAAATCATATTTCCAACGTTCGTTTTTGATGTTTATTATGCCTTCGGAGGTGAAAAGCATGCCGTTGCGGCCGTTACGCGTCGGCATCACGCAGTCGAACATGTCGACGCCGCGCGAGATTCCTTCGAGAATGTTAGCCGGAGTGCCCACTCCCATAAGATATCTCGGCTTGTCTTTCGGCAGGATGGCGTTCACCACCTCGATCATCTCGTACATCTTCTCCGTTGGCTCGCCCACTGCCAGGCCGCCGATGGCGTTACCGTCGCAGTTTTGCGAGGCGATGTACTCTGCCGACTCTTCGCGCAGGTCGCGGTAGGTGCAGCCCTGCACGATGGGGAACAACGACTGATGATAGCCGTATTGAGGTTCAGTCTCATTGAAACGTTTGAGGCAGCGGGCGAGCCAACGGTGGGTTCGTCCCATAGCCTCTTTCGCGTATTTGTAATCCGATGTGCCCGGCGCACATTCGTCGAACGCCATGATGATGTCGGCGCCGATGGTACGCTCGATGTCCATCACACTTTCGGGAGTAAACAGATGTTTCGAGCCGTCGATATGCGAGCGAAACTCCACACCTTCTTCCTTCATCTTACGGATGTCGGTCAGCGAGAACACCTGGAAGCCGCCGCTGTCGGTCAAAATAGGATGATGCCAGCCGTTGAACTGATGCAATCCGCCGCATTCGTGCAGCACGTCGAGACCCGGACGGAGATAGAGATGATAGGTATTTCCAAGGATGATCTGCGCCTTTATCTCTTCTTCTAAGTCTCTGATATGCACAGCTTTAACGCTACCGACCGTACCCACAGGCATAAAGATAGGAGTCTCGATATTGCCATGGTCTGTGGTGAGAACACCGGCTCGGGCGTTACTTTTTGCATCGTTTTTAACTAGCGAATACTTCATCTCAAAAATTTGTGCAAAAATACAAAAAAAACAAATATCTTTGCAAATTGTAAATATTGAACGAAATGGAAGTCATTTTTAACTATAAATCACTGAGCTTCATAGTTTTATGCATTTTCGGACTCTGCTGGCTGATTCAGATGTGCTATTTCTGGGGTCTTTTCAGCCGTCTGGCGTTTTTCAAGAAAAAGAAATACGACAACGACGCTCCGAATTATGAGCCGGTGTCGGTAATCGTCTGTGCCAAAGACGCTTACGAGTATCTCGTCGACCTGGTGCCGCGCATTCTCTCGCAGGATTATCCTGAATTTGAGCTTGTGATCGTCAACGACTGCTCAACCGATGAGACCTCGGAATATCTGGAGCAGCTTGTGCGCCAGCGTCCCGACATCAACATCGTGTCGCTTACCCAGAGCCTCAACTTCTTCCATGGCAAGAAATTCCCGCTCAGCATGGGAATCAAATCGGCAAAACACGACCTTTTGCTGTTGACCGACGCCGATTGTCTGCCTGAAAACGACCAGTGGATCAAGGGAATGGTGGGCGCTTACCGCAAAAATACCGAGGTGGTGCTGGGCTACGGACCATATTTCACCCGTAAAGGCCTGTTAAACAAGCTGATACGCTTCGACACGCTCTACACCGCCATTCAATATCTCTCGATGGCATTGGCGCACCGACCTTACATGGGAGTGGGCCGCAATCTGTCGTATCATCGCGATCTTTTCTACAAAAACAAGGGCTTCACATCGCATTACACCATACCGTCGGGCGACGACGACATATTTATCAGTCAGGTGGCAAACAGCAAAAACACGCGTATCTTCATCGACCCGAACTGTCGTGTGGAGTCGGAGCCAAAGCACACCTTCAGCGGTTGGATTCACCAGAAGCGCCGCCACTACTCCACTGCCAACATGTACAAACGCTCAACCAACATCATCCTGGGAATGCTGCTGTCGAGCCGCTTATTATACTATACCTCGGCTGTAGTGCTTTTCTGCCTCTCGCCAGCTTTCATCTGCAACACCGAATGTCCTGTTTATTATGTGGCAATAGGCGGCTTTATGCTTCTGCATGGCATCAGCATGGACTGGATATATATAAAATCGGCTAAACAATTGGGAGAGAAGAATTTATATCTCTTCTTCACGCCTCTTTACGATATTTTCTTTACGATTTTTACAACACTGCTTGGCTTAAGAAATACTATTTCTAAACCAAAGGCGTGGTAATTCTATTTTACTACTTTTGCTGTTATTCCGTTGATTTTTACGAAATAGACACCCTTTTCCCATTCTGAGGTGTTCAGAATCATTTCATCTTGCGCTTCAGCTGATGTGATTTGCTGTCCGAGAGCATTGTAAACCTCGACGTTCATTGTGCCTTCAGCTTTGATAACCAATTGATTGTCAAATGGATTCGGGTAAACCACAAAAGCATTATCCTCAATCTCGCCAACCGACAGTCCATGTTGGTTTTCGATGGCGCCAAGGTCAATTATGTCGTGCACGATACGTTGGTTTCCGAGGTAGTCGGGACCAGTGATGCCCGATACGCTGTTGTTGCCGGCATCAACGCAGACTGAGTTTTTGTCGATGGCATAGTCACCGTCGGTCGGATTCACGAAACGTGGATAGTTACCCGACTCCGACCCGTCGTTGTCTGACGACAGGTCTATAATGTTGGTACCGGTAAATCCTCCTTGTATGCCGCAATAGTAAAACTTCGACGTTCCCTCGATCTGGTTAGGCTCTTCAGCTGCCACATTACCCCAGAAAATGCTGTTGTAGATTTTGCTATATTGCGTCTCGTTAAGCAGTCCGCCGCCATTCTCTTGAGCGTTATTTTCAACGATATCGCAGTTAATCATCGAAATTTTGCCTTTGTTATACATGGCACCGCCGAGTTTAGCATTATTGTGGTCGAAAATGGTATTTACGACATTGCTTTGCTTGTTAGCAAACACGTAATAAGCGCCGCCTTTCGTCAAAGCGGTGTTATTGGTGAAACGGCAGTTGAGCAGATGAGCGCCCATCATGTCGCACAAGGCGCCACCGAGCGAGCCGTAGTTGCCTTCGAAGGTGCAATTTGTAAACTCAACAGTGGCATTGTCGTAGAAAGCCGTGATGATATAGGCGCCTCCGCCGAAGCCTACCGAGTTGTTATTCAAGAACTTACAGTTTTTGAAACGGCTGTTGCAGCAAAGATATGCGCCAGCGCCGGCACCAGTGCTTCCGTTTTGGAATGTGAAGCCGTCCCACAACGCATATTCATGATTCATGAAATGATCGGTCTGATACAAAACACGACGCTGGTTCTGACCGTCCAAAATCGTCGGATTAGCTTCAAAATCACGGTCATTGAGGTCGAAGTCAGGTGTCTCGTTACCGGCAAAGCCACCGTAAACACGATTGTATTTATACATCACGAAGGCTCCATTCGGGTTGTTGAAATCGCCATAATATGTACCCGATTTCACCCAAACCTTATTGATTCCATTTATCGAACGTGCCGATGCATATTCTAAATAAGGTGTGGCGTTGGCCCATGACGAGCCATCACCAGTGCCGTCGGCCGACACGTAGATGATGTTATTTGCGTCGGCATTTATCTCCAACGGCTTGATATTCATGACGATAGCCTCGTTATTATGGAAACCGGCCACATCGTTGATGCTGTAGAAAGCATTGCCCGAGCCACTCCATCCGAGGTTGAAGCTGAAATAATCGTTACTGTCGTAGCCGTCGCACACTATGGCATGACCGCTGCCTGAGTCGTTGCTGCCCGAGAAATACAAAGGCTGAGATTTATCGAGTTCACTCTTGATGATCGCAATCCAATCGGCTTCATTTTCAAACTTGCTGCGCTCGAGATACAAGGCGCCGCCATAGCCGAAATACTGTCGCATAGCCGTTTCCACCGCCTTCGACTGAGCGCCGCTGCCGTCAGGACCGAAGTTCATGTCGACACTCACGCCGCAGTGATACATCAGCTCAGCCACAGCCAATGCCTCAGTATTCGCCTGATAACCAAGTTCAACAGGCATTATCGACCAGTTGTAATAAGTGTTTTCAAAGTCGGCCGACTGCTCACCATAAGTGCTGTGGACATACGAATGCGAACCGTGACCGTGTGCCGGATAATCCCAATATTTCATGATCTGCGACATGGCACAAGCCACACAACCGGCATAGCAGTGACCGCCAGGACCTCCGCCCCACCAGCCACCTCCCGTTGCAGGAGCATAGTAATTATAAGGATAATCCTGATTCCATAAAGTCTGAATAAGCGGATCAACGGTATTGGTATTTCTAGCTACTGGTAACTCATTGTTTTCCAACGATTTCCATTCGTCAGCGACATTTTCATTCATCAAAATGCCATGCTCTTCGCAATAATCGATATTTTTGCTGTAATTATTGATGAAATACCAAGCCGGCTCGGGGATTTCGCCATCATAGCCATGCTCGGTGGAGTAAGCGAGCACAGGCTTCACATTTTTCGATGCCGAGACGATAACGAAACCGCCGCCATCGACGTTATAGATATAAAGATTCGGCTGTCCGTCGGCACCATTATCAGTGTAGATAAGATTCAGACTGACATCGGCTTTTCTTGCTTTATTTGCAATGAAATTAGCACCTATTTGCTTCGCAACTGATTCATTAACAACACTTTGCGCAAAAGCGTCATTCATCAAAAACGACATTACAATGAATGCCAATATGTACTTGAAAAAATAATTTTTCTTCATTTTTTAGTTAATTTGATGCTGCAAAGATATAAATTTATTAAATTTGCAGGTGGAAATGTTGAAAAAAAAGACAAAAAATATAGTTAAATGAATGATTTTCAAAAAGAAATACTTGCCGGTATCCCTGATCAGCTGCCGGAAGTGAAAGAATACGACAAGAACATCAACCATGCGCCGAAGCGCAAGGATATCTTGACGAAAGAACAGAAACGACTGGCTCTGAAGAACGCTTTGCGTTATTTTCCGGAGAAGCTTCACGCTCAGCTCGCGCCTGAGTTTTACGAGGAGTTGGAGAAATACGGCCGCATCTACATGTACCGTTACCGTCCTTCGTACAAGATGTACGCCCGTCCAATCAGCGAGTATCCTGCAAAATGCCAGCAGGCTGCAGCCATTATGTTGATGATACAGAATAACTTAGACCCTGCGGTGGCACAGCATCCGCATGAGCTCATCATCTACGGCGGCAATGGTGCCATCTTCCAAAACTGGGCACAGTATCGTCTCGTGATGCAGTATCTCGCCAACATGACCGACGAGCAGACCTTGGTGATGTACTCAGGTCACCCGATGGGACTGTTCCCGTCGCACAAAGAGGCTCCGCGCGTCATCGTCACCAACGGCATGATGATTCCTAACTATTCGAAACCCGACGACTGGGAGCGTTACAACGCACTCGGCGTGACGCAATACGGCCAGATGACGGCAGGTTCGTACATGTACATCGGACCACAAGGCATCGTCCACGGCACGACAATCACGGTGTTGAACGCTTCGCGTAAGCAAGGCGGCACACCGGCAGGCAAGCTGTTTATCACAGCGGGTCTCGGCGGCATGTCGGGCGCTCAGCCAAAGGCCGGTAACATCGCTGGCGTAGTGTCAATCACAGCTGAGATCAACCCGGCAGCGGCACAGAAACGCTACAACCAGGGCTGGGTTGATGAGATTCACGAAAATCTTGATGAGCTGTTTGAGAAAGTCAACGACGCTCGCGCAAAGAAAATCGCACGTTCGTTCGCATATCAGGGCAACGTCGTCGACCTCTGGGAATATGCAGCAAACAAAGGTATTCAGGTGGACCTCGGCTCCGACCAGACATCACTGCACAACCCATTTGCAGGCGGCTACTATCCTGTAGGTTATTCGTTAGAGGAATCGAAGAAGATGATGGCTGAAGAACCGGCTAAGTTCAAAGATGCTGTCTACGCATCGTTGCGCCGGCACGTAGCGGCCATCAACAAGCTCACGGCCAAAGGCATGTATTTCTTCGACTACGGTAACGCCTTCCTCCTCGAGAGCAGCCGTGCCGGCGCCGACATCCTCAAGGCTGACGGTAAGTTCCGCTATCCATCGTACGTCCAGGACATCATGGGCCCGATGTATTTCGACTACGGCTTCGGTCCGTTCCGTTGGGTCTGCACATCAGGAAAGCCTGAGGATCTGCAGGTCACCGACGACATCGCATGCAAGGTTTTGGAAGACATCGCCAAGTCATCGCCAAAGGAGATTCAGCAGCAGATGCACGACAACATACAATGGATCAAGGGCGCACAGGCCAACCACCTCGTCGTCGGTTCACAGGCCCGTATCCTTTACGCCGACTGCGAAGGCCGCACCAAGATCGCTGCCGAGTTTAACAAAGCCATCGCCGACGGCCGCCTAACGGCGCCCGTCGTCCTCGGCCGTGACCACCACGACGTCTCCGGCACCGACTCACCGTTCCGTGAGACATCGAACATCTACGACGGCTCGAGCTTCACCGCCGACATGGCAGTACAAAATGTCATAGGCGACGGATTCCGCGGCGCCACTTGGGTTTCCATCCATAACGGCGGCGGAGTTGGCTGGGGCGAAGTCATCAACGGAGGTTTTGGCATGGTTCTTGATGGTAGTAAAGAGGCAGATCGTCGTCTCCACTGCATGCTGCACTGGGATGTAAACAACGGAATCGCCCGTCGTAGCTGGGCTCGCAACGAACCAGCCATGTTTGCGATAAAACGCGCCATGGAGGTCGAGCCACGTCTGAAAGTGACGATGCCGAACATCGCCGACGATAAAATGATTGAGAAAATTGTTAAATAGTTAAAAGTTAAAAGAGAAAAATAAAAGCGTATGAAAAAATTATTCTTAGCATTAGCATTGATACTTTCTGTAGTCGCATTGTCGGCACAGAAATACACCGTTACCGAGAAAGAAAGCGGTAACGTCGTTGAAAACGGCGCTTCGTATTACATCTATGGTGACGGATCAGCCAACTACGGCGAACTCGTTTTAGACTTACGCGTGACAGCCAACGAAGATGTGAATCTTACCGCTTCAGTCGATGTTATTCAAAATGTGGAAGGCACCTATAACTCAATATGCTTGGATCAGTGCTATGCTCCAGGCATCACTGTCACGCCAGTGGTTTCTTTCGCAGCAGGCGACTCAAAGGATTTCGCCATGCATTACATGTACGAAAACAGCATTGAAGAAGTGCTCGGACAGGAACAAATCATGAAATACTATCTCCACGAAGAAGGTAGTAACGGCTTGTTCATCATCAACGTGACATTCAAGTATTCACTGGATGGCATCGACGACTACAGCAGCGCCGAGGTGTTCAGCAACGCCTACCCTATGCCGGCTCGCGATGTCGTGAATTTCGACTATAACTTCGCCTCAAGCGTGAATGCCGAGATCGCCATCTTCAACATGATGGGACAAGAGGTTCTTAGAAACGAGATCAACGGAATGAGCGGCAAAGCCAGCATCAACGTGAGCGACCTCACCGACGGCATCTATTTCTACAGCCTAATCATTAACGGCGTTGTGGAAAGAAGCAACAAGATGGTCGTGAGACGGTAAGGATATGTAGTTAATCTTTAGCTGTTAGACTTTACTAGAGACGCCATATTTTGACGTCTCTATTTGTATTCTTTACTCTCTGGGATTAATAGGATAAACAGGACGAATATCAATCCTACTTATCCTATAATTTCTACATAAAACTCCTTTTCCTCTTTCTTGTCATCTCCTCTCTAATACCTCCATTTTTCACAAATTCTTTCTTCTTCCACTCAATCAATCCCTTCAGCATCACCTCGCACTGATGTATAAGCGTTATCGCAATATTTGCAATTGTTTCATCGGATCGTTCTTTTATCTTTTCCCTATAAATAGCCGAATCATTATGCTTTGCAGTAAATATTCTGGTTTTAATGCATCGAGGGTCATTGATTTTCCATTGTTCCAATCCCCGAACCCTCAAATAATCCTCATAATCCAACAAAAGTTCATGAAGTGAGCCTCTATTTACATTTAAAAGCTTGATTTCCATCTCTTTAGATGTGATGCCATCAACAGAGCCTTCAGCGATATTCTGTTTCCCCGACCTTGCCGCTTGAAGCATCTGATCGATTGTTCTGTCGCCTTTCTGAAGAAAATTGTGAACGAAATAATAGGTTATATCATATATGCATTCAGCCTTCTGAAAAGCCAATAACTTATGATAATCAGCATCTTGTCTGATGAAACTTTTGTCTTCTTCTATGTTAAATGATTCGTTCCCCATTGTCGTAAAAGGTTTAGTTAAAAACATTATTGAGTTATCACTGCAAAAATAATCATTTTTTGAAATGTAACGATTGGGATTTTTATAAAAGTTTAAAAAATTAAAAAAAATATTTGCTTTTTTAAAATATACAATATAATTTTGTACCGTAATACGAATTGAATATAGTTTTTTATGAGCATAAAAAAGTTTTTGCCTGTAATGATTGTAACATGTATTGTAGCATGGATAAGCTTAGCTATAGCTTGTAAAAAGAATTCAATTACAGAATCAACACCAAGTAATCCAGTTATTCCAACAGATACAATTCCACCAGTCAATCCGAACGACACAATTACACCGGTTAATCCGAATGATACTATTTTGCCCGCGGGCGGCAAGGTTGTGGAATTCTATTATGAGGGCAGTGGAATTTACCCGCCATTAGATTCCATTCGGCGATATGCAAATGATCCGGAATATGATTCTATTTATATTAGATGGTGCCCGACAACTCAAGAATATTGGACACCAAACAGTTTTCATACAGCACGTGATAGTTTAAGAAAAAGGTTTAATATTTCACCAAAGGTGCGTGGCGGATGGTGGGTAAGGCCTCGTCAAATTTTACCAGATTGTGACAGCATAAATATTGGTGTAATGGGTATGATACGTCAAGACAGTGCATGGTATGCCGACAGAAACTATATAATTTGGCCTGTCAATAGCAAGTCCGCGCAACCAGCGTATAACGGCAATCGTGTATTAAAGGCGGACCATTCACATTAATTGATGAATGTTATCTAATTAAAAGACTGATACAAAATGTGTCGGTCTTTTAATTTTTTGTCAACAAAATCGAGGTAAAACAAAAGAAGTCGCCCCCTTTCAGAACCGACCTTTTTTGTGGAGGATACCGGACTCGAACCGGCCACCTTTAGATTGCGAACCTAACGCTCTACCAGATGAGCTAAACCCCCATTTATTACGGCTGCAAAATTACAAAAATTTTGTTAGTGTAAACACATTTTTTTGAAAAATTATATATATCTTTGCACACAATTTTGAAAACGAAATAATTTAACATTTAATACCTGTCTCTTATACA
>LUZN01000001.1 GCA_001603665.1 Bacteroidales bacterium Bact_22 | reverse complement strand
TAAACTTTTTTTAATTAATTTCCAATTTTTACGCCAAAAAATTTTTAGCGTGCAAAAATACGACATTTTTCAATGCCAACAAAATATTTTTTAATTAATATTTAATCCACTTGATTATTTCCTTCCACGACACTTTTTTGCCGTACATCAGGATGCCGGTGCGGTACACTTTGCCAGCCAGCCATGTGAAGATGATAAACGTGACGAACAACAAGGCCACCGATGTCACCACCTGCCAAATTGGCACACCGAACGGGATGCGCAACATCATGGCGACCGGTGAGGTGAATGGAATCATTGATAACCAAAGACTTAGCGAGCTGTCAGGCGCGTTGGCGATGATGGTCGAACACACCATTGGGATGATCAGAAGCATCGAAATAGGCGTCACAAACTGCTGGGTGTCGGTCTCGTTATCGACAGCCGAGCCAACAGCGGCGAACATGGCCGAATAAAGGAAATATCCTCCGATGAAATAGAAGAGGAAACACCATAAAATGGCCTTGAAATTGATGGAATGTATGACGTCGAAGACTTTTGTCAAAACCTCTTGAGTGTCAGTGTTTTGTACTGTTTCCGTAATTTGCTCTGTCATGACGGTGCCAGTCGAGAACACCTCCTGCGTAGGCAGGAACTGTGCCACAGCGACGTAGATTCCCATGGTCAGAACGCCCCAAAGCAGGAACTGTGTCAACCCGACGAGAGCGATGCCGATGATTTTGCCCATCATCAGCTCGAAAGGCTTGACGCTGCTGATGATAACCTCGATGATGCGGTTGGTCTTCTCCTCAATAACGCCGCGCATCACCTGACTGCCGAAGATGAAGATTACGAAATAGATCACCATGGCGAGCGCTATGCCAAGCAAAAACTCGAACTCACCGAAACTCTTCTTCTCCACGTTCTCGTCTTCGCTCATCCTGATCGACTGCACGTGAATGGTGGTGTTGGCCGCCTTCACAATCTCCGGGTCGATGCCAGACGCGAGAAGCTTCTGATGCTCTATCACTTTTTTCATCGTCGTGTTGATGTAATCGGAGAGCGTCATCGGAATCTGATTCATGCTGTAAATCTCAGCATTTACTGGTAAAGTCAACGAGGTGCCCGGGATGTAGAGCACTCCGTCGTAAACGCCTTCACGCACGAGGTTTTTGGCCGTGGCGATGTCGTTATCGACATACATAAAGGTGTTGACGTCGGTGTCTTTAAACTTACCGACAAACAGCGTCGATTCGTCGCAAACAGCAATGGTTTTCTTCGTGTCGAACTTCTCCGAATTCAGCATGAGAAGGGCAGGAAGAAACATCAAAGCAGCGAAAAATATGGGCGCGAGGAAGGTGATTAGTATAAACGAGCGCTTCTTGACGCGTGTGAGATATTCTCTTTGTATGATGATGCCTATTTTCATAAGTCGTTGATTATCATTTATTTGAAGATGAAACTAAATTGATGAAAATGTCGTTAATCGACGGCAGAATCTCGTTGAACGAAACGATTTCGCCTTTTTCTATAATCTCGCGAATCAAATCGTTAGGATTGGTGGAATTGACGGTCTGATGTGTCTCTTCACCGCCTTCGAATGGCTTGTAAACAACGTCGTAAGAATGGTTCTTATATTGCTGTTTTATATCGTAAACACTGCCTTCGAGGATCTTTTCACCTTTATTAATAAGCATGATATTGTCGCAAAGCTCCTCAACCGATGCCATGTTATGCGTGGAGAAGAGGATGGTGGCGCCTTTATCGCGAAGCTCAAGGATTTCTTTCTTCAAAAGGTTGACGTTTATCGGGTCGAAACCTGAGAATGGCTCATCGAAGATGAGCAGCTTCGGCTCGTGTATCACCGTGACGATAAACTGCACCTTCTGCTGCATGCCTTTGCTGAGCTCCTCGACTTTCTTATCCCACCAGCTCGCGATGTCGAACTTCACAAACCACTGACGCAGCTTTTTCTCGGCATCCTTGCGGTCCATGCCTTTCAGTTGAGCGAGGTAGACGGCCTGTTCGCCGACTTTCATCTTCTTGTAAAGTCCGCGCTCCTCGGGGAGATAACCGATATTAGCTATATCGCTGGGTTTCAATGGATTACCATTAAGAAGAACCTGACCTGAGTCGGGCATGGTAATCTGGTTTAATATCCTGATGAGCGTGGTCTTGCCAGCTCCGTTGGGTCCCAACAGACCGTAGATGCTCTGCTGCGGCACCTTTATCGAGATGTCGTTGAGCACCTTTTTTGTTCCGTAGGTCTTCGAGACGTTATTTATTTCGAGATAATTCATGTATTTTTAGCTAAAATAGTCTCTTATTTTGTCGAAAACGCCTTTTTCGTTGGCGCTTGGTTTTGGTTTGAAGTTGTCGCTCTCGAGGAGGTCTTTCATCAGTTTTTCCTCGTCTTTCGAGAGTTTTTTCGGTGTCCACACGTTGATGTTGACGATGAGGTCGCCGATGCGGTGGCTGTTCACCTCTGGCAGACCTTTGCCTTTCACCCTGATGATGTCGCCGCTCTGCGCTCCTGCTGGGATTTTCACGCTCACGGTGCCGCCAATGCAAGGCACGTCGACGTTACATCCGAGTGCTGCCTGCGGGAAGCTGATGAAGAGGTTGTGTATGAGGTTGTTCTCGTCGCGTTCGAAGTCTTTGCTCTTCTCTTCTTCAATGAGGATGAGAAGGTCGCCAGCTATGCCGTTACGTGCGCCGGCGTTGCCTTTGCCTCGCACCGACAGCTGCATTCCCTCGGCAACGCCGGCGGGGATGTCGAGCTCGATCACCTCTTCGCCTTTGATGATGCCATCGCCGTTACATGCCGAGCATTTCTTCTTTATCACCTTGCCTTCGCCACCGCATGCCGAACATGTCGACACCTGTGTGAAAAAGCCCGAACGCATCACGCGCTGTCCCTTGCCGCCGCAGGCCTTACAGGTCTCCATCTGACCGTCTTCCGAGCCGCTGCCGTGACATTTCTGACAAGGCACGTATTTGTTGACTTTTATCTTCTTCTTGACGCCGGTGCTGATCTCCTCGAGGGTGAGCTTCACGCGTACACGGAGGTTGGAGCCCCTGTAGACTGGCTTCTGCTGGCCGCCTCCGAAGCCGCCTCCAAAGTTAAAGCCAAAGCCGCCGCCACCGAAGCCGCCTCCAAAGAGGTCGCCGAGGATGTCGCCAAACTGACTGAAGATGTCGTTCATCGAAGCTCCGCTGAAGTCCTGTCCGTTGACGCCGGCATGACCGTAACGGTCGTAACGCGCACGTTTGTCAGGGTCGCTGAGCACTCCGTAAGCCTCGGCCGCCTCCTTGAATTTCTCCTCTGCCTCTTTGTCACCCAGGTTCCTGTCAGGGTGATACTGCAACGCCTTCTTGCGGTAGGCTTTCTTTATCTCATCGGCCGAAGCGTTCTTCGGAACCTCCAGCACCTCGTAGTAATCTCGTTTTTCTGCCATATTTTATATTTTAACAACCGACAACAACCCTAGCGTATCTTATAACTTTACCATTCAGTTTGTAACCTTTCTGAACCACGTCGATAACCTTATCCTTCATGTCTTCCGAAGGGGCCGGGATCTGCGTCAGCGCCTCGTGTTCGTCGGTGTTGAACGGCTCGCCGGTGGCTTTGATCTCTTCAAGACCTTTTTGCTCCAAAGTACGTTTCAACTTGTTGTAAATCAACATCATACCTTCGTAATGAGTCTTGTCCTCAGCATTTTCCATCGTCGGAAGAGCACGCTCGAAGTCGTCGAGGATAGGCAACAAAGCCAAGATGGTGCTTTCAGCCGCCGTTTTTATCAGATCGACTTTCTCGTTGGCAGTACGCTTGCGATAATTGTCATATTCTGAATACAAACGGAGGTATTTGTCATTCAACTCGTTGAATTTTTCTTCGAAATTTTCGGTTTTTTCCTCCTTGACTTCAGCTTTCTCGTTGCTTTCTTTTAATTTTTCATCTTCACTAATATGTTGATTATCAGCGTTTTGATGAAACTTTTTATTCTTTTTGTTTTCTCCCATGATATATTTTGTTTTACTTTTTTTCGATAATATTAATAAGGTACAATCAAAAAGTATGCCAAAACGATTTTTGTGTCATTTTGGCATATTCTTTAAAAAAACCTGATTTTAAACTCTCTCGATTTGGGCTCCGAGTTGCTTCAGTCGCCCGTCGATGTCCTGATAGCCACGGTCGATCTGGTCGATGTTGTCGATTATCGACGTGCCGTCGGCCGACAGCGCTGCGATGAGCAATGCCACACCTGCACGGATATCGGGCGATGCCATCCTCAAGGCCTTGAGCTGATGACTGCGGTCAAGACCGATGATGTTGGCTCGGTGCGGGTCGCAGAGGATGATCTGCGCGCCCATATCGATGAGCTTATCGACAAAGAACAAACGGCTTTCGAACATCTTCTGATGGATGAGGACGGTGCCTTTGGCCTGCGTCGCCACCACCAACACGATACTGATGAGGTCGGGGGTGAAGCCTGGCCACGGGGCGTCGGCGATGGTGAGGATACTGCCGTCGAGGAAGGTCTCAACCTGATAGTGTTCCTGCGCCGGGATGTGGATGTCGTCGCCGATGAACTCCATCTTGATGCCGAGTTTCTTGAAGGTGCTCGGGATGATGCCCAAGTCCTTGATCCCCGCGTCTTTGATGGTGATGTCGGAGCCCGTCATGGCAGCCAGACCGATGAATGAGCCCACCTCGATCATGTCGGCGAGCAGACGGTGTGTGGTGCCGTGAAGTTTTTCTACTCCAGTGATTTTCAATAAGTTAGAGCCGATGCCCTCAATCTTGGCGCCCATGGCGGTGAGCATGCGGCAGAGCTGTACCAGATATGGCTCGCAGGCCGCGTTGAAGATGGTGGTGGTGCCTTTGGCCATCACCGCTGCCATCACGATGTTGGCGGTACCTGTCACCGAGGCCTCGTCGAGAAGCATGTAAGTGCCTTTGAGGCCGTCTTTCGGCGCCACCAAGCGGTAGACGTGCTCCAGACCTATGGTCTCCATCGTCGCGCCGAGGTTCTGCAGTCCGATGAGGTGGGTGTCGAGACGACGACGACCGATCTTGTCGCCTCCTGGACGCGGCATATAACCCATGCCGAAACGTGCCAAGAGCGGACCGAGTATCATCACCGAGCCACGCAGCTTGGTGGCGCGCTCGTGGAAGTCCTTGGTGTCGAAATAATCATGGTTGATGCTGTCGGCTTGCAACACCACCTCGCTCTTGCTGCGACGGTCGACTTTCACGCCCATGCCCTTCATGAGGTCGATGAGGTTGTTGATGTCGAGGATGTCGGGGAGGTTGGTGATGGTCACCGGTTCGTCGGTGAGGAGGGCGGCGCAGAGCACCTGCATTGCCTCGTTTTTCGCACCCTGCGGGATGATGGTGCCGTGGAGTTTGTTGCCTCCTGTAACTCTAAATGATGCCATGACTTAGTTTTTTCTGTTTGGACGATTAGGGTTATTTTGCTTAGCCTGCGGCTGATTGTTCTTTTTCTTGTTGTTATTGTTTTTCTTCTTCTGACCCTGATTTTGCTGGGCTTGCGGCTTGTTCAGGATCTCGTTGGTAGGGGTGAGCTTGGTGTCCATCGGGAGTACCACCTCTTCGCCCGAAATCTTATACAGATCGTCGAGGATGAGCAGGTCGTTCACAGTGTCGCGGTTCCAGTTGAGGTAGTCGCGCTTCATCTGGTTGGCGATGTTGATGAGGATGGCCTGTTTCTTCGGACCGTCTTCCATCTCTTTCACCTTCTTAACTATGTCGTAGATGTACTGCCCGTAATGACCGTAGCGGATGTTATTCTTTTGATAACCAACGTGTTCGGGTTTCTTCTTCTGCATCTCAGGGGTCGGAACAGGATATGGACCGTCGACATCGAGCTTATATTCCGCTATGATGTGGAGATGATCCCAGAGCTTATGCATGTAGTCGTTCGACTCCTTCACCTGCGGGTTCATCTGCGCCATCACGCTGACGATGAAATATGCCGCCTCGGTGCGCTGCTTGCGGTCTTCGATCTCCATGAGATGACGAATCATCACCTGTATGTTACGGCCGTATTCCGAAATCACTATCTTCTCGCGTTCTGTATTGTATTCCATAATTGAAAATTATAAATTCATTAATCTCTATAACCTATAACCAATAACCTATAACCTTTATTGTTTTAAAATGCTTAATTTGGCAAACTTCAGCATTAACATCTTATTACCACCTTCATCGAAATCGACTGATGCCTTTTTGTTTGGCCCTACGCCTTCCACTTTCACTACCGTGCCTTGCCCGAACTTCTGATGAAGCACACGCATGCCGACTTGGATCTCGTCGGCATCAGCGAAGACGAAGTCGGAAGCTGATGCTTTTGGATAAGATGTTTTCGGCGCTTCCTGAGTTCTCGAAGCACTCTGAGATCTCTGAGAACTCTCATAGCGCTTGTCGCCGCTGAAGGTCCACGCACCTCTGCCCGAAAACGGATTATATCCTCTGTCTTCTTTTATCGTTGTTCCTCTGAAAGAGGCCTTTCTTGTGCGTTCTATCAGATTCGGGTCGATTTCCTCGATGAAACGCGACGGCTCGCTGAGCGTGATGTTGCCCCAGCGGTAACGGCTCTCGGCGTAACTCAGGATGAGCTTCGTCTGAGCTCGCGTCAGCGCCACGTAGAACAGACGGCGTTCTTCTTCGAGGTCTTCGCGAGTACTCAACGACTGTATTCCTGGGAAGAGGTTTTCTTCGAGTCCTGCTATATAGATATATGGATACTCAAGACCTTTAGCATTGTGAATTGTCATTAATGTTACATAATCTGCATTTTCGTCATCCTTCTGATCTTGATCTGTTATTAAAGCAACATCTTCCATGAACTTTGGTAAGTCAATGTTTATTTGTTCGCCAGTAACTTCGTCAACTTGTTTGTCAGAAAATTCACTTATTGCATTCAATAATTCTTCAATGTTTTGTATGCGGTTTTGACTTTCTATAGTGTCTTCTTCTTTTAATAGCTTAATTATTCCTACAGAGTCAGTGATATGCTTGGCTAATTCAAATGCATTCATTTTGTTAATCAATGTTTGAAAACTTTGTATTAGTGTAACAAAATCACGCAATCTATTAATCGTGCCCATATTGAATTCTGAGGATTGCTCATTGAGCGACGTGAGTAAAGCCCAGATTGTACATTTACGCTGATCTGCAATAACTTGTAGTTTCCTCCAGGTAGTATCACCTATACCTCTAGCCGGATAGTTGATAATTCTTTTTAATGCTTGTTCGTCTGTGGGATTGATAACGACGCGAAAATATGATAAAACATTTTTAACTTCTTCTCTGTCATAAAAAGAGAATCCTCCATATATTTTGTATGGTATATCTTGTTTCCTTAATGCTTGCTCAAAGGAACGAGATTGTGCGTTAGTCCTATATAGTATAGCAAAATCTTTATATTCTAGCTGTCGCGACATCTTATAACCGAAGATTGAATTTGCCACAAGCGTGCCTTCTTCGTTGTCGGATGTGGCTCTAAGCAGCGTAATGAGTTCGCCTTCTTCCTTGTCCGACCAGACAGTCTTTTTAATCTGGTCTTTGTTGTTGGCTATCACGCTGTTAGCCGCCTTCACGATGGTTTTTGTCGAGCGGTAGTTCTGCTCGAGGCGGATGAGCTTTTGTTCAGGATAATCTATCTTGAAGTTCAATATATTCTGGATGTTCGCTCCGCGGAAGCCGTAGATCGACTGTGCGTCATCGCCCACCACGCAGATGTTCTCGTGCATGGCCGCGATGCGCTTGATTATAAGGTATTGCGCGTAGTTCGTGTCCTGATACTCATCGACGAGGATATACTGGAAATGACACTGATATTTATAAAGGATATCCGGGAAATCGCGCAGCAGCACGTTCGTGTTGAACAGGATATCGTCGAAATCCATGGCGTTGGCGCGTTTCAGTCGTGCGTTGTACGTCTTGAAGATCTCTCCGATGAGCGGCTTGTTGGCGCGGCGGTCCTGCTCCTGAATCTCGGCGTTATCGCAGTAGTCTTCAGGCGTGTAGAGCGCCGATTTCGCCATCGAGATGCGGTGCAATATATACTTCGCCGGATAGGCTTTCGTGTCGATTTCTCTTTCTTTTAATATGGTGTTGATGAGCGTCTTCGAGTCGTCGGTGTCGTAGATGGTGAATTCTGAGGTATAGCCCAAACTTGCCGCTTCGATTCTCAAGATTCTCGCAAAGATTGAGTGGAACGTGCCCATCCAGACGTTACGTGCGGCGCCCGGCTCTACGAGTTGCATTATGCGCTCTTTCATCTCTTTGGCGGCTTTGTTGGTGAAGGTGAGTGCCATGATTGAGAACGGGTTGATACCTTGTTCAATCATATAGGCGATGCGGTGGGTGAGGGCACGGGTTTTGCCCGAGCCGGCGCCTGCAATGACCATCACCGGACCTTCAATTGTTGTAACCGCCTCACGCTGAGGCTCATTAAGATGTTCGAGTATTCCTGACACGTTTCAAAATTTACGATGCAAAGATACAAAATAGTTTGAAGTTTTGAGTTTGAAGTTTGAAGTTTTTTTCATTTATTGTTTCAGTTTGATTATCAATGGTTAACATTGTTGAAAAATAATTTGAAAAATTTTTTGAAAAAAATGTCGGGCGTATTGAAAAATGTAGTAATTTTGCAGCCCGAAAAAAGGTAGTAAATGTTGCCTCATTTACCAATAGTAAGGACCTGATAAAGAAAACGTTATAGGTTCTTGCACCGTAAGTCGCTCAAACTCAACCCCTTAGACTTCGGTGTGTTTTGATAAACAAAAGTCCGTAATGTGACTTGTCAAATCCTTACTACATGCGTAAAATGCTTCAAGAATTACCGTTTTTTACTGGTGATAAGAGAGAAATTTATCTATCAACAAAATAAAAAATAATAATTTAAACGCAATTAAAGAATGCCAACGATTCAACAGTTAGTCCGCAAAGGACGTCAGAAATTGGAAGACAAGAGTAAATCTCCTGCCTTGGATTCTTGCCCACAGCGCCGCGGCGTCTGTGTTCGTGTTTATACCACGACACCTAAGAAGCCTAATTCGGCAATGCGTAAAGTTGCAAGAGTACGTCTGACAAATCAGAAGGAAGTCAACGCCTACATTCCAGGCGAAGGCCACAACTTACAGGAGCACTCAATCGTCATGATTAGAGGAGGCCGTGTGAAGGATCTTCCGGGTGTACGTTATCACATCATCCGCGGTGCATTGGATACCGCCGGTGTCGACGGCCGCCGTCAACGCAGATCAAAATACGGTGCAAAGCGTCCTAAAAAAGCAGCAGCAAAGAAGTAAAAATCAGTAAATGCTTAAGAAATGAGAAAAGCTAAACCAAAGAAAAGAATCATCCTTCCGGATCCAAAGTACGGTGATGTCACAGTCACAAAGTTCGTGAACAACATCATGCTCAAGGGTAAGAAGAACCTCGCTTACGAGATTTTCTACCAGGCAATGGACATCGTTCAGGAAAAACTTCAGGAAGACCCTGTCGAAGTATGGAAGAAAGCATTGGCAAACGTTACCCCACAGGTCGAGGTCAGAAGCCGTCGTATCGGTGGTGCAACATTCCAGATCCCATCAGAGATCCGTCCTTCACGTAAACAGAGCATGGGTATGAAGAACCTCATCGGTTACGCTCGCAAACGCCATGAGCGCTCAATGGGCGAAAAACTCGCAGGTGAAATCATGCAGGCTTACAAAGAGGAAGGCGCAGCTTTCAAGAAGAAGGAAGAAATCCACAGAATGGCAGACGCTAACAAGGCGTTCTCACATTTCAGATTCTAATCCATTATATTAATAAGGTATAAGAAACAATGACTAACGACCTCCATAATACAAACCTCGCTCTGACGCGTAATATCGGCATCATGGCTCACATCGATGCCGGTAAGACGACGACAACGGAGCGTATTCTGTATTATACAGGCCGTAATCATCGTATCGGCGAGGTTCACGACGGCGCGGCTACCATGGACTGGATGGTTCAGGAGCAAGAACGCGGCATCACCATAACCTCAGCAGCCACAACAGTTTACTGGCACCTCAGCGACAACCAATTCAAAATCAACATCATCGACACTCCTGGTCACGTCGACTTCACCGTTGAAGTGGAACGCTCGCTCAGAGTCCTCGATGGTGCTATCGCAATCTTCTGCGCAGTTGGCGGTGTTGAGCCTCAGTCGGAGACAGTGTGGCGTCAAGCCGACAGATATAACGTGCCACGCATCTGTTTTGTCAACAAGATGGACCGCAGTGGCGCTGACTTCTATAAAGTCCTCAGACAAATCAAAGAACGTCTCAATGCCAATCCTATAGCAATCCAAATCCCGATAGGCGAGGAGGATGGCTTCATTGGCGTGGTTGACCTCATCAAGAACAAAGCTCTGTTGTGGGACGAAGACGAACTCGGCACCCAATTCGACGAAGTCGAGATCCCGGCAGAACTGGCTGATTTAGCAGCAGAATATCGCCTTAAACTCTTAGAAGGCGTTGCTGAAAACAATGAAGAGCTCCTTGAGAAATTCATGGTCGATCCTGAAACCATCACAGAGGAAGAGATTTACGCAGAAATAAGAAAGGCAACATTAGAATTGCGTATGTGCCCTGTGATGTGTGGAGCTTCATTCAAAAACAAAGGAGTACAACCTCTCCTCGATGGTGTAGTCCGCTACCTTCCAAGCCCGCTTGACGTCGACCACGTGACAGGTATCAATCCGAAGACCGAAAAAGAAGAGACACGTAAAGCAGATCCGAAAGAACCTTTCTGCGCACTCGCATTCAAGATCGCTACAGACCCATACGTAGGCAAACTCGCGTTCTTCCGTGTGTATTCAGGCACAATGAACGCCGGTCAGGTCGTTCTCAACGTCTCTACAGGCAAACGTGAACGCATCCTTAAGATCGTGCAGATGAACGCCAACAAGCAGACACCTCTCGAGAGCATCGAGGCAGGTGACATCGCAGCCGCTGTGGGATTCCGTGAGATCAGAACGGGTGACACCCTCGCAGTTGAAAACAAACCGATAATCCTCGAGAACATCAAATTCCCTGAGCCAGTCGTGCAAATCGCCGTCGAACCTAAGACGCAGGCCGACATGGAGAAGCTCACCATAGCACTCCAGAAGCTTCAGGAAGAAGACCCGACATTCAAAGTCCATACCGACGAGAACTCAGGTCAGACCATCATCTCGGGCATGGGCGAGCTTCATCTCGACATCATCGTCGACAGATTGAAACGCGAATTCGGAATCGAGATCAACGAGGGTCAGCCGCAGGTGGCATACAAAGAATCGTTCACACAGACAGTCCGTTTCCGCGAGGTCTATAAGAAACAGACCGGCGGCAAAGGCAAGTTCGCCGATATTGAGTTTGAGATCGGTCCGGCCGATAACGGACAGTCAGGTTTGCAGTTCGTCAACGACGTGAAAGGCAACAACATCCCGAAAGAGTTCTTCGCTCCTATCGAGAAGGGTTTCAGAGGTGCCATGTCGAACGGCGTTTTGGCAGGATTCCCTATGGATTCCGTCAAGGTGCGCCTCATCGACGGCAGCTCTCATCCGGTCGACAGCGACGACCTCTCGTTTGAGTCGGCGGCACGCATCGGCTTCAAGGAAGCCGGCGCACAGGCGGGCTCAGTGGTGATGGAGCCAATCATGAAGGTTGAGGTTCAGGTTCCGGCCGACTATCTCGGCGATGTTACGGGCGACCTCAACAGACGTAGAGCTGTTTTGCACAACGTGGACGTGGAGCATGGTCTCCAGGTGGTTAAAGCCGACGCCCCGCTGGCAGAGATGTTCGGATACATCACAACACTTCGCACCTTGACACAAGGCAGAGGCACATTCAACATGGAGTTCAGCCATTACGCTGAGGTTCCTCCGGCGCTCGCCGACATCGTAGTCAAGAAAGCGAAAGGAATTTACTTCGTGTTTTAATTAATATAGGAGTCGAAACGTTAACGAAATAAATAGTTAAAAAAATAAATAAATTAAAAAAAGGTCTTATGAGCCAAAGAATTAGAATCAAATTAAAGTCGCACGACCACAACTTGGTTGACAAGTCAGCCGAGAAGATCGTGAAAACCATCAAAATGACTGGTGCAGTCGTCAGCGGTCCTATTCCGCTTCCGACCGACAAGAAAATCTACACTGTTTTGCGCTCCACATTCGTTCACAAGAAATCACGTGAGCAGTTCGAGTTGTCATACTACAAGAGATTGTTGGATATCTACAACGCAACTTCTCAGCAGATTGATGCTTTGATGAAATTGGAAATGCCAAATGGCGTGGATGTAGAAATTAAATTATTGTAAAACTATCTAGTAATTAACAGCTTAAATTAGTAGCAATGTCAGGAATACTAGGAAAAAAGATTGGGATGACCAGCATCTATGACGAGAGCGGCAAGAACGTTCCTGTTACAGTCATCGAAGCAGGTCCATGTGTAGTAACCCAAGTAAGATCAAAGGAGAAAGACGGTTACGACGCTATCCAATTGGCGTTTGACGAGAAGAAGGTGAAGAACACCTCAAAGGCTATGCAGAAGCATTTCGAGAAAGCCGGCACAACGCCTAAGAAGTTGGTTAGAGAGTTCACACGTTTCGAAGCAGGTCACAGAAAGCACCTGGGTGAAACTATTACCGTCGAAGTGTTCATGGAAGGCGAATTTGTCGATGTCAGCGGCATCAGCAAAGGTAAGGGCTTCCAGGGCGTAGTGAAACGTCATCATTTCAATGGCGTTGGACAAGCAACTCACGGTCAGCACAACCGTTTGAGAAAACCAGGTTCAATTGGAGCTTGCGCTTATCCTTCAAGAGTTTTCAGAGGATTGCGTATGGGTGGCCAGATGGGTAACCATAAAGTGAAGGCTATCAACCTCCAAATTGTGAAAATCGTTCCGGAAAAGAATTTGTTAGTAGTAAAAGGTTCAGTACCGGGAGCTAAGAACGGCTATTTAAAAATTGAGAGATGGAGTTAGAAGTTTTAAAGATTACCGGTGAATCAACAGGACGTAAAGTTCAGTTGAACGAGAATATCTACGGCATCGAGCCAAATGATCATTGCATCTATCTGGATACAAAGCAATATTTGGCCAATCAGCGTCAGGGCACACACAAAGCCAAGACACGTAGCGAGATATCAGGCAGTACACGCAAGTTGTTCCGTCAGAAGGGAACAGGCGGTGCACGTCGTGGTGACATCAACTCACCAGTGTTGAGAGGTGGCGGCCGTGTTTTCGGTCCACAACCACGTGACTATGGTTTCAAATTGAACAAGAAGGTGAAACAGCTCGCACGTCGTTCAGCTCTTACTTACAAGATGCAGGACAACGAGATTGTGATCCTCGAAGATTTCACATTTGACACAATCAAGACCAAGAGAATGATCGAAGTCTTGAACAACCTTAAAGTGAATGGTGGCAAGAACCTGTTCGTTCTCCCAGAGACAAACATGAACATCGTGTTGTCAGCAAGAAACATTCAGCGCACAGAAGTTGAACTTGCCCGTAACCTCAACACTTATGATATTCTGAATGCCAAGAAGCTCTTCATCACTGAAAGCTCGCTTGCAGTTATTGACGAAATTCTTGGATAAACCTTAAAAAGATTAAAGAGATGATTATCATTAAGAAACCTGTTATTACGGAAAAGATGACCGCTATCAGCGAGAAGCTGAACCGGTATGCATTCATTGTTGACGTCCGCGCTAACAAGTTGCAGATTAAGAAGGCTGTCCAGGACCTCTATGGCGTTCAGGTGGCATCAGTCAACACTATGAGATATGATGGAAAGCTCAAGTCACGTTACACAAAGGCCGGTATGATTGAGGGCAGAAGAGATGCTTTCAAGAAGGCTATCGTGACCTTGGCTAAAGGTGAAACAATTGACTTTTTTAGCAACATTTAAAGATGGCTTTAAAGAAATATAAACCAACTACTCCAGGTCAGCGCTTCAAAGTTATCAGCGCGTTCGACGAGATTACGACCAACAAGCCGGAGAGATCGTTGCTTGCTTCTAAGAAGAGCACTGGCGGCCGTAACAATACTGGAAAGGAGACTGTCCGCAACATCGGCGGTGGTCACAAGCAGAAATACAGAATTATCGACTTCAAGCGCGATAAAGACGGTATTAAGGGAATCGTTAAGACTATCGAATACGATCCGAACCGCACAGCACGCATCGCATTAGTGGTTTACGCTGATGGCGAGAAGCGTTACATCATCGCACCTCAGGGCTTGAAGGTCGGACAAGAGGTGATGTCAGGTAAGGATGCCACTCCGAACATCGGTAACACATTGTTCTTGAGCGATGTTCCGTTCGGTACAATCATCCACAACATCGAGTTGCGTCCAGGTCAGGGTGCCAAGATGGCACGCAGCGCAGGCGCATACGCACAGCTGATGTCACGTGATGGTAAATATGCCATCTTGAAGATGCCTTCAGGTGAGACCCGTCTCATCCTCCAGGCTTGCAGAGCTACAATTGGAACAGTGTCGAATGCTGACCACAACCTTGAGAAATCAGGTAAGGCAGGTCGCAGCCGCTGGTTAGGCCGTCGTCCACGCGTCCGTGGCGTCGTCATGAACCCGGTTGATCACCCGATGGGTGGTGGTGAAGGCCGTGCATCTGGTGGCCATCCGAGAAGCCGTAAGGGCTTGCCGGCAAAGGGCTACAAGACACGTCATCCAAAGAACGCATCCAACAAGTATATCATTGAAAGACGTAAGAAGTAATTAACCAAGTAAAAAGAAAGAAATTATGAGTCGTTCACTTAAAAAAGGACCATATATCCACTATAAACTCGAACAGAGAGTTCTGGATAATGTAGCAACAGGAAAGAAGACCGTGATCAAGACTTGGTCAAGAGCTTCAATGATTTCACCTGATTTCGTTGGACAAACCATCGCTGTTCACAACGGTAATAAATTCATCCCGGTTTACGTGACTGAAAACATGGTTGGACACAAACTCGGCGAGTTCGCACCAACACGTACATTCAGAGGCCATGCCGGTAACAGAAAAGATAAATAATAAGTACTATGGGAGCAAGAAAACATAATACAGCAGAAGCTAGAAAAGCAGCTAAGAAGCAGGTCGCCATTGCAAAATACAATGATATCCCTACTTCACCACGCAAAATGCGTTTGGTCGCTGATATGATCAGAGGAATGAAAGTGGAACTTGCACTGCATGCCTTATTATACTCACCTAAAGCAGCTGCAAAGCCGGTGTACAAGTTACTCCGCTCTGCAATCGCCAACTGGGAAGCTAAGAACGAGGGTAAGCGCATTGAAGACGCTAACCTGTACGTAAAAGAGATCTTTGTTGATGAAGGTCGCACACTGAAGCGTATTCAGCCAGCCCCACAGGGTCGTGCACACCGCATCCGCAAACGCTCTAACCACGTCACTATCATCGTCGATAGCAGAATTGCAGAAATGAATGCAGCAGAAGCTAATGTTGAAAAGAATTAATTAAGATTACAATGGGACAGAAAACTCATCCAATAGGTTTAAGACTCGGAGTCATCAAAGGTTGGGACTCAAACTGGTACTGTGGTAAAGAAACAGCCAAGAATATCGGCGAAGACGATAAGATCCGTAAGTATCTCACCGCTCGTCTCGGTAAGGCTAGTATCTCGAAAATCGGTATCGAACGTTCGATTAAGCTCGTTACAGTCACTATCTTCACAGCTCGTCCAGGTGTCATCATCGGTAAAGGTGGTACAGAGGTCGACAAGTTGAAGGAAGAGATGAAGAAGCTCATCGGTAAGGAGATTCAGATCAACATCAGCGAGATCAAGAGACCTGAACTCGACGCATTCATCGTCGCAAGTTCAATCGCAAAGCAAATTGAAGGACGTGTTTCATTCCGTCGCGCCATCAAGAAGGCCGTGTCAGACACAATGAGAATTGGTGCCGAAGGTATCAAGGTCATCGCTTCTGGCCGTATCGGCGGTGCTGAAATCGCACGTCAGGAAACTTACAAGGAAGGTCGCGTGCCGCTGCACACACTGCGTGCTGACATCGACTACTCTCTCGTAGAGGCTCACACATCATACGGCCGCATCGGTATTAAGGTGTGGATCTGCAAAGGTGAGGTCTACGGTCGTCCGGAACTGGTGCCTACCACCACAGCCGCTGCTGCACCTAAGAAGGGTGGCAATGCAGGCAAACCAAACGGTGGCGCCCCACGTCGTAATAAACGTACTACTAAGTAATAGATTAAAAAAAGATAAGAGATGTTACAACCAAAAAGAACTAGATACAGAAGACCTCAGAAGGGCAAGATGAAAGGCAACGCACACCGCGGCCATGAACTCGCCTTCGGTACTTTTGGTATTAAAACACTTGAGGAACACCTGATCACAGCACGCCAGATTGAGGCTGCCCGTCAAGCTGTCACACGTCACATGAAACGTGAAGGACAGATTTGGATCAGAATATTCCCTGACAAACCTATCACCAAGAAGCCTCTTGAGGTTCGTATGGGTAAAGGTAAGGGAGACGTCGAGTACTTCGTAGCTCGCGTAACTCCAGGTCACATGCTTTTCGAAGCTGCGGGAGTACCGCTGGAAGTCGCCAGAGAAGCTCTCCGCTTAGCCGCTCAAAAGCTTCCTGTAGCAACTAAGTTTGTGGTTAGAAGAGATTATGTCGAATAAAAAACAGTAACGCATCATGAAGAAAGAAGCAATCAATGAATTAAGCACTGCTGATCTGATGGAACGTATTGAGGCCACTCGCGCACAGTACATCAAGATGAAAATGCAACACGCAGTTTCTCCATTGGATAATCCGAACACAATCAGCGCAACCCGCAAACAGATCGCACGTATGCTCACAGAGCTCACAAAGCGTCAGAATGCAGAAAAGAACGTTAAATAATAAACGACGAAAGGAATAAACATGGAAAGAAATCTTAGAAAAGAGAGAATCGGTGTAGTAGCCAGCAATAAGATGGACAAGACGATCGTCGTTGTGATTGAACGTCGTACAAAACACCCGATTTACGGTAAATTCGTTAAGAAATCAACAAGATTCTTCGCACACGACGAGAAGAATGAGTGCAACATCGGTGACACCGTCCGCATCATGGAGACACGTCCGTTGAGCAAGAACAAACGTTGGAGACTCGTTGAAATAATAGAAAGGGCCAAGTAATGTTACAACAAGAATCAAGACTTGCAGTAGCCGACAATAGCGGTGCAAAGGAAGTGCTCTGCATCAGAGTGTTAGGCGGAACCAAGAAACGTTATGCCCGTATCGGCGACGTCATCGTGGTCACAGTAAAAGACGCTCTTCCAAGCGGTAACGTGAAGAAGGGTTCAGTAGTAAAGGCAGTCGTAGTCCGCACAAAGAAGGAAACACGCCGCGCCGACGGATCATACATCCGCTTCGACGACAACGCATGCGTCCTCCTCAATGGACAAGGCGAAATGTTAGGAACTCGTATCTTTGGACCAGTAGCCAGAGAGTTGCGTGAGAAACAGTATATGAAAATCGTATCTCTTGCACCTGAGGTACTCTAATTAAGAAAGGAATAAAGTTATGAGTAAAATGTTCGTAAAGAAAGGCGACAACGTAGTCGTTATCGCCGGAACCCAGAAGGGCAAGAAAGGTACAGTCCTCAGCGTCGATACCGAGAAGAACCGCGTCATCGTCGACGGCGTCAACCTCGTGTCGAAGCACACAAGACCGAATACCGAGAACCCTAAAGGTGGTATCGTAAAGAAGGAAGCTTCCATCCATGCCTCAAACGTCATGGTTTGCGACAAGGACGGTAAAGCCGGCCGCATCGGTCGTAAAAAAGATGAACAAGGAAAATCAATCCGTTATTCAAAAAAATCAGGGGAGGTTATTAAATAATGAACTATCAACCCAAACTCAGAGAACAGTATAAGAGCGAAATCGTGCCTGCGTTGATGAAGGAATTCAACTACAAATCCGTGATGCAGGTTCCACGGCTTTTGAAAATTTCGCTCAATCAGGGTATCGGTGCAGCTCTTGCCGATAAGAAACTGATTGACTATGGTGTAGAGGAAATGACAGCTATCACCGGACAAAAAGCCGTTCCGACTATTTCTAGACACGACGTTTCTAACTTCAAGCTTCGTCGTGGTAACCCGATCGGCGTGCGCGTGACGTTGCGCGGTGACAAGATGTACGAATTTCTCGAACGCTTAGTCGCTGTCGCCCTTCCACGTGTTCGTGACTTCAGAGGTATTAATGACAAAGGCTTCGACGGCCGCGGCAACTACAGCTTCGGCGTGAGCGAGCAGATCATCTTCCCGGAGATCGACATGGATAAAGTCAACAAGATCAACGGTATGGATATCACTTTCGTCACATCAGCGAACACCGACAAGGAAGCAATGGCCTTGTTGAAACAGTTTGGTCTTCCATTTAAAAACCAGAAAAAATAAGTAAGATATGGCAAAAGAATCAATGAAAGCGCGCGAGCGCAAGAGAATGGCGATGGTCGAGAAATACGCTGAGAAACGCGCAGCCCTCAAGGCAGCCGGCGACTACGTAGGTCTCCAGAAGCTTCCAAGAAACGCTTCACCTATTCGCGTACACAATCGTTGTCAGCTTACAGGACGTCCAAAAGGTTATATGCGTCAGTTCGGCATCTCACGTATCAACTTCCGTGAAATGGCCCTCAAAGGCTTGATCCCAGGTGTTAAAAAAGCAAGTTGGTAATTAATTAAAAGGATTAAAACTATGATTACAGACCCTATAGCAGATTTTTTGACACGCGTACGCAATGCCGTTAACGCTAAACATAGAATCGTGGAAGTCCCTGCTTCAAATGTGAAGAAGGCTATCACCAAGATCCTCTTCGAAAAAGGCTATATCCTTAACTATAAGTTCGAAGAAGAAGGCCCACAAGGTACTATTAAGATCGCTCTTAAATACCACCCTGTTACCAAACAGCCAGCTATCATGACAATCGAGCGCGTTTCACGCCCAGGTCTCCGTCAGTATGCTGACTCAGAAAACCTCCCGAGAGTCATGAACGGTCTTGGCATCGCCATCATCTCGACCTCAAGAGGCATTATGACAGATAAAGAAGCCCGCAATCTCCACATCGGAGGCGAAGTGTTGTGCTATGTATCATAATATAGGAGGAAACAGTTATGGCATTATCAAGAATCGGTAAATTACCTATTGCAATCCCAGCAGGTACTGAGGTTACAGTAAAAGATAACGTTATCACAGTCAAAGGAAAACTCGGTACTCTTACCCAGGATTTCCACGGCGACGTCGATATCAAGATTGAAGACGGTCATATCAACATAGCACCGGCTAACATTCCTAACGCTTCAGCCAAACACGGTCTCTACCGTGCGTTGATTTTCAACATGGTGAAAGGCGTATCAGAAGGTTTCGAGACAGTTCAGGAATTTGTCGGCGTAGGTTACAAGGCAGAAGCCAAGGCCAACGGCAAACAACTCGAGCTCTCACTCGGTTTCTCACACAACATGATTTTCGTCATGCCGGCAGAAATCACATGCGAGACCATCAATGAAAGAGGTAAGAACCCTATCCTCAAAATGCGTTCATACGATAAGCAGTTGCTCGGCCAGGTGGCAGCAAAGATCCGTTCATACCGTAAACCTGAACCTTACAAGGGCAAGGGTATCAAGTTTGAAGGTGAAGTGCTCCGTCGTAAGGCAGGTAAGGCAGCAGGTAAATAATGTTTAATTTTTAAAATTGAAGAAAGATGAATAAGAAGATTGAAAGAAGATTAAACATCAAGAGACGCGTTCGTAAGGTCGTTTTCGGCACTGCAGCACGCCCAAGAATGTCTGTCTTTAGAAGCAACAAGCAGATTTACGTTCAGCTTATCGACGATGAAGCCGGCAAGACATTAGTCGCAGCCAGCTCAACAGAGAACGGCATCGAACAGGAAAAGATTACAAAGATCGAGAAGGCAGCAAAAGTCGGTAACCTCATCGCTGAAAAAGCTAAGGCAGCCGGTATCGAGACAGTCGTATTCGATCGTAACGGTTATTTGTATCACGGAAGAGTTAAGTCTTTAGCAGACGGCGCTCGTAATGGAGGATTAAAATTCTAAAACTATGGCAGAAGTCAACGTAAAAAAAGTAAAAACTTCGGAAATCGAGTTGAAAGAACGTCTGGTCCACGTCGGCCGCGTGACTAAGGTCACCAAGGGTGGACGCGCATTTACCTTCGCAGCCCTCGTCGTCGTCGGCAATGAAAACGGCGTAGTAGGTTACGGCCTCGGTAAAGCTAAAGAAGTTCAAGCCGCTGTGCAAAAAGGTACAGAAGATGCAAAGAAGAACCTCATCAAGGTTCCGGTCATCAACGGTACTCTTCCACACGAACAATACGGAAAATATTGCGGTGCATACGTATACATCCAGCCAGCTACCCCTGGTACCGGTGTTATCGCAGGCGGTGCAATGCGTGCTGTTCTTGAAAGCGTCGGCGTGAAGAACGTTCTCGCAAAGTCAAAAGGTTCATCAAACCCTCACTCAGTGGTGAAAGCTACCTTCGCCGCATTGTCACAGATGCGCGACGCACGCACAGTAGCCCAGATGAGAGGCGTGGATATGGATGTGGTGTTTAACGGATAATCTAAAAATTTGAACACAATGAAAAAGGTAAGAATAACTCAGATTAGAAGTGGCATCGGCAGACCACAGGATCAGAAGGACACTCTGAAAAGCTTGAACCTCAGAAAGATGCATCAGTCAGTTGAAGTGGACATCGAAAACCCTTCAGTGGCTGGCATGGTCGAGAAAGTGAAACACCTTCTTAAAATTGAAGAAATCTAATTGTTAAACTAAGAAAATTAAAAAATAGTTATGGATCTTAGTAATCTTAAACCGGCAGAAGGTTCTGTAAAGGATCGCAAGAGAATCGGTCGCGGACAAGGCTCAGGCTACGGTGGAACATCAACACGCGGTCACAAAGGAGCTGGCTCACGCTCAGGTAACACCCACAAGATCGGTTTCGAAGGCGGCCAGATGCCTCTCGCTCGTCTCGTTCCAAAGTACGGATTCAAGAACATCAACCGCGTGGAATATCGCGCCGTGAATCTTGACGTCCTCGAAGACTTTGCAAACAGCGGCATTACAGACATCACCCCAGAACTGTTGAAAGAAAACGGTTTCGTCGGAAGAAATGAATTAGTAAAAATTCTCGGAAACGGTGAATTGACAAAGGCCGTCAACGTGAAAGCCAACGCATGGTCGAAAGGCGCTGAAGAGGCTATCACAAAGGCCGGCGGTACTATTGAGAAAATTTAATCAACTAAACTGAAGAGATATGAAGGAGTTATTAATAGTTATTTTGGTGTGCCTCGTCATCGCCGGTCTCCTCTGGACGAACAAGCGACTCAGAGAAAACATCCAGAATATCTTCAGAATCGAGGAACTTCGTAAGAGAATCCTCTATACGCTGTTAATTATCCTGATTTACCGTTTCGGTTCATACGTGGTTCTTCCAGGTGTCGACCCTAACGAGCTGGCAGCGTTGAAAAACCAAAGTAGTTCCGGACTCCTTGGTTTGTTGAATATGTTCTCAGGCGGTGCTTTCGCAAATGCCTCAGTGTTCGCACTCGGTATCATGCCTTACATCACCGCAAGTATTATCATCCAGTTGCTCGGTATGGCTATCCCTTACTTCCAGCGTTTGCAGAAGGAAGGCGAGAGTGGCCATCGTAAGATCAACCAGATTACACGTTACCTCACGGTGCTCATCGTGGCAGTGCAGGCCCCAGGTTACATCGCTAACCTCCGCGCCCAGCTTCCAGCGACAGCAATCTACCCGTTCACAGGTGCAGCCCCAACATTGTTCTTCTGGATTGCCTCAGTGATAATCCTCATCGCAGGAACATTGTTCATCATGTGGCTCGGCGAACGTATCACCGATAAGGGTATTGGCAATGGTATCTCACTCATCATCATGATCGGTATCATCGCACGTCTCCCATTCGCACTGTTCGCAGAGATCGCATCACGCTTCACCCAAGGTACAGGCGGCCCGATCTTCTTCTTACTGGAAATCGTATTCCTCGTACTCGTTATCATCATGACTATCCTGCTCGTCCAGGGTACACGTAAGATTCCGGTACAGTATGCGAAACGCGTTGTCGGCAACAAACAATACGGCGGAGTGCGTCAGTACATCCCGTTGAAAGTCAATGCCGCCGGCGTTATGCCTATCATCTTCGCTCAGGCAATCATGTTCGTGCCTATCACATTCTTCAGATATTCTGATCCTGATAAGATGGGCGGCTTCATGAGAGCTATGACCAACATGAACGGCTTCTGGTATAACTTCGTGTTCTTCATCCTCATCGTCATCTTCACATACTTCTACACAGCTGTGACCATCAACCCGGCCCAGATGGCAGAAGATATCAAGAAGAACGGAGGATTCATCCCTGGCGTGAAGCCTGGCAAACAGACGAAAGACTATTTCGATACCATCATGTCGAGAATCACCCTTCCGGGCTCATTATTCCTCGGCGTCGTGGCTATCATGCCGGCTCTCGTCTCTATCATGGGCGTCAACCAACAGTTCAGCCAGTTCTATGGCGGAACATCATTGCTGATTCTCGTCGGTGTGGTGCTGGACACATTACAACAGATTGAAAGCCATCTTCTTATGCGTCATTACGACGGTCTCACAAAGGCTGGCCGTATCAAAGGCCGCGTAGGCAGGATGTAATTTCTATAAAAGATGATTCATTTCAGAACTGATAACGAAATTGAATTGCTGAGACAAGCTGCTTTGCTCGTGGGTAAGACCCTCGGCGAGGTAGGAAAGCATATACGTCCGGGAGTCCGTACCATCGACCTCGACAAACTCGCTGAAGAGTTTATCAGAGATCACGGAGCGACTCCAGCCTTCAAGGGCTACGACGGATTTCCCGGAAGTCTATGCATCTCTGTCAATGAGCAGGTGGTCCACGGTATCCCGGGTGACTACGAGCTCCGCGACGGCGACATTGTCTCGGTCGACTGTGGCACAGTGCTCAACGGCTACGTCGGTGACTCGGCCTACACGTTCTGCTGCGGCGAGGTGTCGGAAGAGGTGAAGCTCCTTCTCAAACGTACGAAGGAATCGCTATACAAAGGCATCGAGGCGGCAGTGGCAGGCAACCGTATCGGCGATGTCGGCTACGCTGTGCAGAACCACGTCGAGCAATTTGGTTACGGTGTCGTCCGCGAGCTCGTCGGACATGGAGTAGGGCGCAAAATGCACGAAGACCCACAGGTGCCTAACTACGGAAAACGTGGCACAGGCGTCAAGTTGAGCGAAGGCATGGTGCTCGCCATCGAACCGATGATCACTCTCGGAAAGAAAGAAATCGTGCAGGAACGTGACGGTTGGACCATCTGTACTCGCGACAGGAAGCCGGCCGCTCACTTCGAACACGATATCGCGGTGCGCCACGGCAAAGCCGAGATCTTATCAAGTTTTGAATGGGCAGAAGCAGTAGAAAATAACCAATAAAAAGAAAATTATATGGCAAAACAGTTGTCGATAGAACAAGACGGTACAGTAACTGAATCACTCGGTAATGCAATGTTCCGTGTCGAATTGGAGAACGGTCTGCAAATCATTGCTCACATCTCCGGAAAAATGCGTATGCATTACATAAAAATTCTTCCTGGTGACAAGGTAAAACTCGAGATGTCGCCTTACGATTTGACAAAAGGTCGTATAACTTTCAGGTACAAATAAAAATTTGCACCAAAATGTAAAAGGTAACGCAAAATTTTGTATTTTTGCGCGCTAAAAATAAATGCTTCGAAAAAAGATAAAAAATTATATAAAATGAAAGTAAGAGCATCTATCAAGAAGAGATCAGACGATTGCAAGATTGTGCGTCGTAAAGGTAAATTGTATGTAATTAACAAAAAGAACCCTAAGGAAAAACAACGTCAGGGCTAATTAAAAAATAGATAAATTATGGCTAGAATTGCTGGTGTAGATATCCCGAACAACAAACAAGGTCAAATATCTTTAACCTACATTTACGGTATCGGCCGTTCAGCTGCTAAAGCTATCCTTGCACAGGCTAACGTCCCAGCTGACAAGAAAGTCCAGGATTGGACCGATGATGAACAGAACGCTATCCGTAACATCATCGCCGATAATTACAAGACAGAAGGTGAACTCCGCAGCGAGATTCAGATCAACATCAAGCGTTTGATGGATATCGGTTGCTACAGAGGAATCCGTCACCGTCTCGGATTACCACTGCGTGGTCAGAGCACAAAGAACAACGCTCGTACACGTAAAGGTCGTAAGAAGACCGTCGCTAACAAGAAGAAAGCTACTAAGTAATTAGTGGTTGGATCATATTAAATACCATTAAAAAGTAAAGTTTAAAAAATGGCAAAAAACTCAAAATCTGTTAAGAAACGTGTTGTGAAGATTGAGGCTACCGGTAAGGCTTTTATCAAAGCTTCTTTCAATAACATCATCATTTCATTAGCAAACAATGAAGGACAAGTCATTTCTTGGGCATCAGCCGGAAAAATGGGCTTCAAGGGTTCAAAGAAGAACACTCCTTACGCAGCTCAGATGGCAGCAGAAGAATGCTCAAAGACTGCATATGACTTGGGATTACGTAAAGTTAAAGTTTATGTCAAGGGACCAGGCGCAGGCCGTGAATCAGCTATCCGCGCTATCCACTCATCAGGCGTAGAAGTGACAGAAATCATCGACGTTACTCCAATACCGCACAATGGTTGCCGTCCGCCAAAACGTAGAAGAGTGTAATTGTTTAACATTTTAAAAAGAAAAAGTTATGGCAAGATATACAGGTCCTAAGACAAAGATCGCCCGTAAGTTTGGTGAACCAATCTACGGCTCAGACAAGTACTACGAAAAGAGAAATTTCCCTCCAGGACAACATGGTGCTGCAAAGAAACGTAAGAAAGTTTCTGAATACGGTATCCAGTTGCAGGAAAAACAGAAGGCAAAATACACCTACGGTATCCTCGAGCGTCAGTTCCGCAACACCTTCGAGAAAGCTTCGAAGAAGAAGGGTATCACCGGTGAAATCCTCCTCCAGCTCATCGAATCACGTGTCGACAACACAGTGTACCGTCTCGGTATCGCTCCTACACGTGACGCTGCCCGCCAGCTCGTCAGCCACCGTCACATCACAGTGAACGGCAGGGTGATGAACATCCCTTCAGCAATGCTGAAACCAGGCGATATCGTTGCAGTGCGCGAGAAATCAAAGAGCTTGGAAGTTATTACAAATTCAGTGGCAGGCCATTCAAACAGCTTCCCATGGTTAGAATGGGATTCGAATACCCTCACAGGAAAGTTCATGAGCTATCCTAACCGCGAGGATATTCCTGAAACCATCAATGAACAGCTTATCGTTGAGTTGTATTCTAAATAATCGAATATAAACTGATATTATGGCAATATTAGCATTTCAAAGACCTGATAAGGTCGTCATGGTAGAATCGACAGACAAACACGGTGTCTTCGAATTTCGCCCGCTCGAACCTGGCTACGGCATGACCATCGGTAACGCCTTGAGAAGAGTTCTCCTCTCATCGCTCGAAGGTTTTGCTATCACTTCAATCCGCATTGAAGGCGTGGAACACGAAATGGCTCCAATCCCTGGCGTCATCGAGGACCTCACCGACATCGTGCTGAAGTTCAAACAAGTTCGCTTCAAACAACAAATCCCGGGTGAGACATTCGAAAAGGTCACCGTCGTCATCGGTGGACAAGAAGAATTCGTCGCCGGCGACATCAACAAGTTCCTCTCAGTGTTCCAAGTGCTGAACCCGGAACTCGTGATCTGCCACATGGACCCATCGGTGAAGTTGACTATCGACATGACCATCAACAAAGGTAGAGGTTATGTCAACGCCGACGAGAACAAGGTTCTCAACGCTCCGGTCAACACCATCGCCATCGATTCAATCCATACACCAATCAGAAACGTCAGCTTTAAGGTTGATAACTACCGTGTCGAGCAAAAGACCGACTACGAGAAGCTCATCCTTGACATCGAAACAGATGGCTCAATCAATCCGAAAGACGCTATGACGGAAGCTGCTAAGATCCTCATCTATCACCTCATGCTGTTCTCAGACGAACGCATCACCCTGATGGATGAACAGAAGACAGTGTCGGAAGACTTTGACGAAGGCTCATTGCATATCCGTCAGCTTCTGAAGACCAAACTCGTCGACATGGATCTTTCAGTTCGCGCTCTGAACTGCCTCAAAGCAGCCGAAGTCGAAACAATCGGTGAACTCGTCGCCCTCAATAAAGCCGACCTGCTCAAGTTCCGTAACTTCGGTAAGAAGTCACTCACAGAACTTGAAGAATTGGTCAGAAGCAAGGGTCTCGAATTTGGAATGAATATCAGTAAGTATAAATTAGATAAGGAATAATAGAGATGAGACACAATAAGAAAATCAATCATTTAGGAAGAAAAGCCGGTCACCGTAACTCGATGCTCGCCAACATGGCATCATCATTGATCCTTGAGAAACGCATCATGACTACGACCGCTAAGGCTAAGGCATTGCGCCTCTACATCGAGCCAATGATCACCCGTTCCAAAGACGACTCAACCAATTCACGTCGTATCGTGTTCGCACAGCTTCAAAACAAATACGCTGTGACAGAACTGTTCCGCGAAGTGAGCCAGAAAGTTGCTAACCGTCCAGGCGGCTACACACGTATCATTAAGCTCGGTCTCCGTGCAGGCGACAACGCTGATATGTGCATGATGGAGCTCGTTGACTATAACGATATCTACACCAATGGTAAGAAAGCTGCTAAGGCAACCAAGACAACACGTCGTGGTGGCAAGAAGAAAGCAGAAGCTGCCAAAGCCGAAGAGGCCCCAGTAGCAGAAGCTCCAGCAGCCGAAGAAGCTCCAAAAGCAGAATAATCAGCTTAATAGCTTAGAAGCTTATAAGTTTAGAAGTAGAGACGTTTCAAAGAACGTCTCTCTTTTTTTAAAAATCTTTTAACTTTTATCTATTATCTATAATCTTTTTTGTATCTTTGTAGCTTGTATTGAAAATTTTTAAATTAAAATAAAATGAGTAGAATAGAAAAGATTCATGCCCGCCAGATTCTGGATTCACGCGGCAATCCTACAGTTGAAGTCGATGTCATCACCGAAGACGGTATCCTCGGTCGTGCAGCAGTGCCATCAGGCGCTTCGACAGGTGTTCACGAGGCCGTGGAGCTTCGCGACGGCGACAAATCCAAGTTCATGGGCAAGAGCGTGTATAAAGCTGTTGACCACGTCAACAACGAGATCGCAAAGGCTATCACAGGATATGAGGTCACCGA
The DNA here is from genome assembly GCA_001603665.1 of Bacteroidales bacterium Bact_22. GTDB lineage: Bacteria > Bacteroidota > Bacteroidia > Bacteroidales > F082 > Limimorpha. The sequence continues at coordinate 7,948 of LUZN01000001.1, read as the reverse complement.
CCAGAATGCCATCGATGCCAAGATGATCGAACTCGACGGCACAAAGAATAAAGGCAACTTCGGTGCCAACGCCATCCTCGGCGTGTCACTGGCTTGCGCAAAAGCAGGTGCTATCTACACCGACCAGCCTTTGTATCGTTACATCGGCGGCGTTAGCGCAAACACACTGCCAATCCCGATGATGAACATCCTCAACGGCGGCTCACATGCCGATAACAGCGTTGATTTTCAGGAGTTTATGATCATGCCAGTGGGCGCTAAGTCGTTCCACCAGGCTATCCAGATGGGCTCGGAGATCTTCCATAACCTCAAGAACGTGCTCAAAGCAGCAGGTTATTCGACAAACGTCGGCGACGAAGGCGGTTTCGCACCTAACCTCAAGTCAAACGATGAAGGTATCGAAGTGATCCTCAAGGCTATCGAGAAAGCCGGCTACCGTCCGGGCGAAGACGTGTTCATCGCTCTCGACGCTGCTTCATCAGAGTACTATCTGCCTGAAGAGAAGGTATATCATCTGCACAAATCGACAGGTGAGAAGCTCAACGCCAAGGAAATGGTCGAATTCTGGAACAACTGGGTAAAGAAATATCCTATCATCTCCATCGAAGACGGTATGGCCGAAGACGATTGGGACGGTTGGAAACTCATGACCGACACCATGGGTAGCAAGATTCAGCTCGTCGGCGACGACCTCTTCGTCACCAACGTGGAGCGCCTCAAGATGGGTGTCGACAAGAATGTTGCTAACTCTATCTTGGTGAAAGTCAATCAGATAGGTTCACTTACCGAGACTATCGCCGCTGTCAACCTGGCTTATCGTAACCAGTACACAGCCGTCATGAGCCACCGCTCAGGCGAGACCGAAGACACCACCATCGCTGACCTCGCAGTAGCATTGAACACTGGCGAAATCAAGACCGGTTCGGCATCACGTACCGACCGTATCTGCAAATACAACCAGCTCATGCGAATCGAGGAAGAACTCGGCGATATGGCATATTTCCCGGGAAAGAATCACAAATTCACGAAATAATCGTCTTTGAAATTTACAAAGAACAATTGTTTCTGAGCACGAGTCACTGCAGTATAAAACCAGCGCAAGTCGCTGATCTGCAATGACTCGTCTTCTTTTATATAAGGTGCATCGATAAACACCGTCGGCCACTGTCCGCCCTGGGTTTTGTGGCAGGTGAGGGCATAGCCGAACTTCACCTGTAATGCGTTGAAGTATGGGTTTTTACGCATCTCTTTGTATCTGTCGCGCTTGTTCGGGATGTCCATGTAATCTTCTTCCACGGCGCGATATAATTTTTCGGCTTCTTCTTGCGTAAGGGCAGGGGAGTCGCTCGTCAAAGTCTCGAGTAAAATCTTTACCGAAAGATTCGGTTCATCTTGATAATCAGTGAGTTGTATCTCGACGTCGGCGAAATGGAAGCCGTACATTTCCTCGGTGCTGTTGATGCGCATCAGCTCAATCATATCGCCGTTGGCAATGAAACTGATCTTCTGGTTCTCGTCGGTCCAGTAATAGTTGTTTTTCACCACCATGAGCTTGTCGCCAGTCGCAATCTCGCCCTCTTCCTGTAGAATGCGAGCCCTGATGGCCTGGTTGTACATATTAGCGCGGTTGTTGCTCCTGCATATTATCACTGCCTCGTTATTGTTTTTCCCGTTGAAACTCTGCCACAACAACTCCTCAAACTCCTGAGGCTCAATGCGATGCACATCTGGGAAACCGTTTGTCGTAAACAAAGGAAGGGACGGACCGCGTCCGTCCATTTTTCGTAGTTCCGTGGCATTCCATAAAATTCCCGATTCCTCCTCCTGTCTCATCACTTCCGTAAGCTCATACGATGCCACGGTCAGTCCGAACTCATTCTTCAGCACCTTGATGTCGTTGGCTGGACTGTTTTCCAAGCCCACAGGTGGCAGCTGGGCGTTATCGCCGATAAGTAAAAGCCTACAGTTTTCGCCAGAAAAAACATATCTTATCAGATCGTCCAGAAGTGAACGACCATTCGCGAAATCGTCAGGAATCATTGAGCATTCGTCGACGATGAAGAGAGTGTTTTTCGCCTTGTTTTCGGCTCTTGTCATCTTGAATGAGCCATCGGCAAACGACCGAAACCTGTATATCTTTTTATGTATCGTCGAAGCCGTCTTCCCCGTATAGCCGCTCAGTACCTTCGCGGCTCGTCCCGTCGGCGCCATAAGTTGGTACTTCATCCCAATCTTCGGCAGCGTCTTCACAAGCGTCGTCACCAAAGAAGTCTTGCCGGTGCCGGCATATCCCTGCAAAAGGTAGGTGGCATTGGGTTTTTCGGAGAGAAGGAAGGCGGCGAGATGAACCAAAACTATGCTTTGTCCCTCGGTAGGCACGAATCCGAAGGAGTCGGTCAAAAGCCGTTTCAGTTCCTGCCTAGTCATATTAGAACGGATATCCGATACCAAAGTTCCAAACCACGTCGGTCCACTGTAACTTGCTGATTCTCCAGCGGTTAGGCTCATCGTACGATGGGTCGCACAACGGCACGGCTATGTCCAGACGGATGAGGAAGAACGAGAAGTCGAGACGCATACCAAAACCGGCGTCGACGGCAAACTGCTTGTAGAACTTGTCGAACTTAAACTGACCGCCAGGGAACGACTCATTGTCGGTCAGAGTCCAGATATTGCCGATATCGGAGAAGATTGCACCTTTGAACATCGAATAAATCGGGAAACGATATTCGATATTCGACTCGAGCTGTACGTCGCCGATATGCTCCATGTCGTAGCCTTGCGGGTTGTTGAACTCACCCGGTCCCAACGACCTGAACTGCCAGCCACGCATGCTGTTTGAGCCGCCTGCATAGAAACTCCTTTCAAACGGAAGGTCGATGGAGTTGCCGTAAGCAATACCTTGTCCGTACATTAGGCGCAGCGCGAGCATGTTTTTGTTCGGCAAATAATGGTAAAACCTGAAATCGAACTGATATTTGAAGAACTGCGAGTAACGGATTCCGATAATCTCGTGATGGCCGTCACGCTCAGTGATTATTGGGGTTTCGTTGAACAGCGACAGCACGTTGCCCGAGGTCTCGATGTCGAATTTCAGATAGCAGAAGTCGTTCGATTTCTTGACGTTTTGGTTGGTAAATATCAACGAATAGTTCAAGCCGAAAATCAAGTGGTCGGTGTACTGGTCTTTGATACGTTGGTTGGTCTCGTTGTTGAGCACAGTCTCAAACATCTCCGATGGTAACACCTTGACTGTGTTGAGGTTAATAGGAGTGAGGATGTGCTCCAAAGTGTTAGAAGCTCGCCAGTTGTAACCAAACGATGCCGTCATGATGTAACGCATATACAACGGCCTGATCTGCATGTTGTAACCGGTGAGAAGCATTGTTTTCGGTTGATACTCAATGACAAAGCTATGCAATGGAATAGGGCTGAGGAATCGTGGGAAGGTGATGCTCGCCTCGGCGCCGAACTCTCTGGTGTTGAAGATGCCTTCCTCGATGAACTGGTTATTCACGCGCTGAGCCTGAAAACCATATTTCAATGAGACGCGCAGGACCTCAGAACCCCTGAAGATATTGTTGTTTCGATACGAAATGGACCCTAAGGCGCCGAGGTCACCGCCCGAGTTGGTACCCTCGACCTGAATATTATAATGGTGGATCTTACCCTTCTGCAGCGTGATGTTACAGTTCAAAAACTTCACCGAGTCGTTGTCGCTCGGCACGGTGTCGAAGCTTATGTTGCTGAAACTGTATAACTTAAGACTTCCCAGCGCACGGTACGTCTGCGATACTTTTTTCTGACTGAACTCCTCTCCTGGATGCAGCTGTATGACTTGATTGAAGGTCTTCAGGTGAATCTTAGGATTCTTGCCGTAGATGAAGTCGAAACAGTGTTCAGAGTCTTTTTTTCTTAACGTAAACGTATGTTGAACGGTGTCGTTGACGGTGGTGTTGGCTGTTCGCGCGTTGTAGTCGGGATATATAAACACATTGTTAATCAGATACTTATCATGTGACTCGCCGTCGATGCGAAGGGTGATGTCGACCTTTTTCTGCATCAGGTTGGTGTCGACCTCGTAAAAGATGTAATCTTTCGAGAACATGAAATATCCATTGTCTCTAAGATGATTTGTTATCAGCTCACGGTCTTTATAGATGTTGAAAAAGTTGTAATTTTCGCCTTCCTTAACCTGAAAATCATCCTCTAACTCATTGACTATCTTAGCGATAGCGGTGTCGTTGATTTTGTAGCTGATATTCCTGACTTTGTACGGCTTATTAGGATGAATCTTATAAACTACCATCACCCTGTTGTTGCGGGAGCTCATCACAGGCTCGACATCCGACTTGAAATAGCCGATGTTGTCAAGATAATCCTCAATCTGCTGTTTTGAGTTTTCGGTTTTTGCAGCGCTGTAATAAACAGGCTCGGTGCCGAAGCTCCTGTTGATCCATTTGTAGAACTTGCGGTCGGTCTTGTCCTGTGTTTTATAGTAAACCCACACTCTCGGCAACCATCCGAAGACGTTTTTATTAGGTTTCTGGATGATGTAATTGTTGACTTCCGACTTCGGGATGTTGTACTTCGTAGAATCGTTGATGATGAAATTTTCAATCAATATTGCCTTGCCCTCAGGCACATACTTCCTGATGGCACAACTTGATAATCCAAAGATTACCAACGTTAGCAATATTATTTTAAAACATTTCATCTCAATAACCTATAACCAATAACCTATAACCATTAAATCACTTCAGCGACTGTAAAATTACTACCTCCAATAAACACTACATCTTCGAAACGGGCATTATTCAATGCTGAATTGTAGGCTTGCTGCACCGATTCGTAAACGTTTCCTCTCAGTCCGGCCTCTAACGCCTTCTCTGCCAATATGTTAGCATCCAATCCGCGTGGGATATCGGCCTTACAGAAATAATAGTCGGCATAGTGCGGCAGCAGATGCAGTATTCCGTCGATGTCTTTGTCGTTAACGCAGCCGAGCACGAAGTGTAACTTCCTGAAACTCATATCGCTAAGCTGCATCACTATCTCTTTTATGCCGCCCACGTTATGGCCTGTGTCGGCTATCACCAGCGGCTGACGGCTTAGGATCTGCCAGCGGCCCATCAGGTTGGTGTTTTTCACCACAAACTCGAGTCCGTTGACGATGTCTTTCTTGTCGATATTGAACTTTTCCTTAAGAATCTCGATGGCACAAATTACTGTGGCGAGGTTCTTTTTCTGATAATAACCGAGGAGCGGGAACTCCACCGCCTCGATGTATAATTCGTTGTCTTTCCAGATGTCAAACTTCTGATAATCAAGCGATTCGATATGAACTTTATCGCAGTCGACGATCTGGTCGGCGAAGTAGATAGGCGCCTTGCATTCCTCTGCCTTCTTGATGAACACGTCCTTGGTCTCGGGCTGTGTCTCGCCGATTACGACAGGTGTGTTAGGCTTGATGATGCCGGCTTTTTCCACTGCTATCTCGGCCAGAGTGTTGCCGAGCATGCTCACGTGATCCAAGGAAATATTGGTGATTACGCTGAGTTCGGGTTTTATCACGTTGGTCGAGTCGAGGCGACCGCCGAGGCCCACTTCAATGATGGCGATGTCGACTTTCTCTTTGGAAAAATAGTCAAATGCCATGCCTGTTGCCATCTCGAAGAACGACAGCTGCATCTCTTCAAACTTCTCTTTGTTGTCGCCGATGAAGTCGATGACGTTCTGTTCGGGTATCATCTGTCCGTTGATGCGGATGCGTTCGCGGAAGTCGAGCAGGTGAGGGGAGGTGTACAAGCCGGTCTTGTAGCCGCATTCCTGGAATATCGACGCCAGAGTATGCGACACAGTGCCTTTACCGTTGGTGCCGGCCACGTGCACAGTCTTGAAATTGTTTTGCGGATTGCCAAGAAAATCTAGCAGTTCCGTGATGTTGCCGAGGTCAGGCTTATAGGCCTTCGCCCCGATCTTTTGATACATTGGAAATTTGTTAAACATCCAATTCGTCGTATCAGCGTAGTTCATTCTCTTATGATAAATTTATATGTTATCGTTCCTTTTTGCAGTTCTGCCGCTTCTTTGTCGGGTGCGAACACCGACGACATAGCTGCTTGTTTTGCTGTCTCGCGCATCCTGGTGTTGGCGATGTTGGTGCCTTTGCCTATCTGTGCGTTCTGCACGCGTCCGTCGCGATCGACCCAGATGTCGACCACTATGGTGCCTTCCTCGTTGAAGTCGGAGCTCGGTCGTGGCAGGCTCTTGGCGTTACGTCCGCCGAGGTCGTACGACGGTCCACCGCCGCTGCCGCCTTGGCCTTCGTAGTTGCTGATGTCCTGTCCGCCGTTGGGGTTGCCTTGGTCGCCAGGCGTCTCGGTGTTACCTTCCGACGAGGTGTTTTCCTGAGGTTTTACAGGCTTAAACAGCGCTCGAGGGTCGACCGTCGGCGCCTCCTCTTTCGGCTTGGGGGCTTCTATCGCGGGTGTCTCCTCGGTGTTCTGCGTCACCGTCTGCTCCTGCGGCTCGGGCTGAGGCGCCGACGGCTTCACTGTCTCAGTAGGCTTAGGCTGCTGGTTGACGCCCATACCTTCGTTGTACATGCCGAGGTTGACCTCAACGCCTGCTTCTCCTGGCAGCGGCAGCGGCGTGGTGAGCGCCATGATGACAAGGAGCACCACCACAATGGCATGAACGGCCACCGTGACAGCAACAGCTATGGTCTTATTTTTGTTTTCCCTTGTCATTTTTTCGCCGATGTTGCCAGTAAAACCTTATGGTTTTGATTGGTCTCGTTGTTGATGTTGTTCACCGCGTCGATCACGTTGACGACGTACTGCACCGGCACGCTCTTGTCGGAACGTACCACCACGGTGCCGTCGACAGTGCCGCCGAGGGCAATCAATATCTCCGATTGTAGTTGATTATCAGTGACTTGACGTTCGCCAACGAAGTAGTCGTACTTATCGTTGATATACACCGTGACGGTCTGCTTGGCCATGGTGCGGCTGCTGCTCTGCGGGAGCAGCAGCTTGATGGCGTTAGGCGCCACGAGCGTCGACGTCAGCATGAAGAAGATAAGCAGGAGGAACACGAGGTCGGACATCGACGACGAGTTAAACTCCACTCTTCTCTGGTTTCTGCGTTTCAGTGCCATAATTACTTCGCGGGTTCGTTCAACACATCCATAAACTCAATACTCTTCGACTCGAGGAGGTTCACCACCTTATCAATCTGGGCAACAAGGATGTTGTAGAAGATGAAGGCTATGATACCAACGATGAGACCGCCGACGGTCGTCACCATGGCTTGATAGATACCTGTCGAGAGAAGCTCGATATCGATGTTGTTGCCTGCCATCGACATGTCGTAGAATGCACGTATCATACCGATGACGGTGCCGAGGAATCCCAGCATCGGGCCTGCACCCGAGATCATGGCGAGCAGCGCCACGCCCTTTTCAAGGTTGCTAACTTCAAGATTACCAACGTTTTCGATGGCTGTCTGGATGTCGTTCAACGGCTTGCCCACGCGCGAGATACCTTTCTCAATCATGCGCGAAAGCGGTGTCGATTTCTTCTGGCATAACACCTTGGCGTCGTCCAACTTACCGTCTTTCATATACAGACGGATGGTCTCCATAAAGGCGTCGTCTTTCTTGGCCGCCTTGTTGATGGTGATGAAACGCTCGATGAAGATGTAAACGGCTATCACCGAAAAGATAGCTAAAATCAACATAATCCAGCCGCCTTGGACTGTCATGTCCCATAACGACATTCTGATTTCTGTGGCTTCTGTAACTGCATCAGCTACAGGCACTTGCAATAAAAAACTTGATAAATTCATATACTAATATTTGTCAATTACAAAAATAAACAATTAATTGATAAATATATTATAAAAAAATATAAACAATGTGAAAAAAATCAGATTTCTGTGAATC
>LUZN01000081.1 GCA_001603665.1 Bacteroidales bacterium Bact_22 | reverse complement strand
CTTGAGCGTTGAGTGCTATTCCGATTAGCGTTATAATAATGGCGAGTAGGTGTTTTTTCATAGTCTAATAGGTTAACTTGTTAATAATCATGGCAAAAATATAAATATTTTTTAAATTTCCACTAGTATTTTAGGAAGTTTTTTTAGGGTTTTAGGAAAATACTAGTGACTGATTATGATTTTAACGACATCATTGTCTGCATATTGTTTTTTGATAACACATAAATATGTTCCTGTTGCAATATCAGAGCAATCAAGTATATAATTATGTTTACCTATATTCTGACAACCGATATCAATGTGTTTTAATTCTTCTCCAAGAAGGTTGATAATACAAATTTCAACAGGTGTCTCAATGTTATTAAAATATGATATGGTCATTGTGTTTTTAATAGGATTTGGATAACATATAACACGTTCACATGATGCATACTCAATATCATTATTTACTGAAACATTGTCTTTTGTGCCATATGGCAATAATGAGAGCAAATGATTGGTTCGTTGCGCATGAGATTCTTTAGAAGTTGGAACGTATTCCATTAGCCTTCCCAAAGATTCTCTATTATTAACATCTAGTTTAAGATAAAGATCGCCTAAATCAATCTCTGCAAAAATACGCTCCGAAAAAGATATGTTAGGATTAACTATTTTGTCCTCATACCAATCTATAGCATCATCATAATTGCCTAAGACCACATCACACTGATTAGATAGATAATCGGCCACATCACGTAGGTAAATATTAGAGGTGAGGCCATCATAATAATTTTTAAGACTAGAAAAGTATCCTTCCGACACATATTCTATAGAAAATAGAGTTTTTAAAGCCACGATGGCCTCGGGGCTTTCTGAATAGTTGTAAACTATATTTGAGAATATATCTTTTGCCTCGTCGTATTTTGTTTCTTTAACATAATTATTACCCAAGGCCAACATTCTTTGAGGAGGTGAATATGGTTCGGGTATATGTATCAGATCCCAGACTGGTAAATAAGAGAACGCTCCATCAATACCAGTGTATAGGTGTAATGGTATCTGATTTTCTCTAAGGTTGCCCCAAGAATTCTTTGTCACATCAAATTGTGTAACTATATTACCAGATTGTGTAGACTCATATAGTAATATTGTGTCATTTTGTGTATTACAACCATGAAAACTGTTGTAATGGGAATCGGTCGGATAGCTATTTAATGTTGCATAAATTTGTACTATGCCATTATTCCAAAAACGTTGCGTATCAGTTACGGACGTTGCAGTACTATCGCCGTAAACGTATAAGTTGCTCATGTTGAGCGAGAACAACCCTCCTCCGCTATTATTAAGTATGCTGTTGTTATACAATATGGCGTTACTATTATATGATAAAAAACCAACGTTATTACAATTTGTTATAGTATTATTGCTAAAAAGATAGTGATGATATGGTTCTTTCAACCTGCGTATATACACTCCATTATATCCGGAATCGATAGTGTTTCCTTCGACATGACATTGATATATTTCTTGTAGATAAATGGAATTACTTGATGAAGTGTTATTAAATGTGTTATTTAGAATATTAATACTGTAAGGATCTCGGGGAATATCATTAGCCGTTGCTTCAATGCGTGTTTCGTAAAATATAGAATTGCTTATGGCCAGAGGGGAATTGTTTGCGGAAATAACACCACATGTGTCAAAAACACAGTTTGTAAGAGAGAAGTTTTTGCATTCCGCATTTTCCAAAATAACATTTTTAAAAACAACATTATTAACGCCAGAAGCAGTAGATAATGAGCCATTATTAAAAATGGAACGATTGCAATCATTACCATCGATGCAACATCCGTCATTAATTGTTAGTGACGCATTATTGGCAACATGCAAATCTCCAGCCAATAAATAGGAATGGTTTTCTCCGGTTTCAATAGTATCATCAATTTTGCCTCTATATCCGTCCAATGTGATAAGTTCTTTTGTAAATGTACTCTCGTAAGATGATAATGGGTATTCTACAAAAGAATAATTTTCATTAAAAGGATGAAAATAACCAGAATGAGAATAAGAATCTAAATTATCAGCAAAAACAAATGCCTCATCCATAGAAACTATTCCGTCGTTGTCGGTATCAGGGTTTATGTCAAAACCAGTATGGCTAAATCCATTACCTTCATGGAAAGAAGTTATTAAACTCCATGGAAATTGCCCCAAAGCTGTACTATCATACTGATGCCAGGGTCCTGTTAGCCAATCAGAATGTATTTCCAATATTGGATAGTATCCTAAAATAGCCGCAGACCAATAATATACAAATTCGTCAACTCGTTGCCAATGTTCATCGTTGCGGTTTCCTCCATTTGTAATATGTTGCTCAACATAGCCATAATGATTTCCGTCTGTAGCCGTATGTACAACTCTATTTTTACATAATGCAGTAGAGTCGTTCATGAGATTATCCACAAAACCGCCAGAGTAGCAACAATCTATAAAAAATGTCATTTGAGAGCATCGAATATTTCTAACCCAAGTGGCTAAATCATAATCATATAATCTGCCATTCACTCCTTCATGTAATATAAAGTATGAATTCTCATCCGATTTATCTCCATGTCCAGATAAAAAGACAAATAATTGATCTTCTTCTGACAATACTGGAATTGAGTCCGAACTAATATATTCTCCTGACAGATTGCGAAAGATATTCTTTATGCCATCACGCGAATAAACAAATATAGTGGAATCAATAAAATCATTATCATATAGTTCATCTTGGCTTTGATTTAGATCCAAAAAATTAAAAGCTCCAGAGTTGTTGTTTTTTTCGGGATCTTTAACATCTGGATGTGCTATAACCAACATGTTGCTTTTACCATCATAATTCTGACTTTCTTTAAAACCATATTTATTAACAAGTGCAGTATATACACAAGATAAATTGTACCATATCTTTATCGGAGCATGATTTTTGGGGTCGCCGCCAATAAAAACAGCATATAATTTGTTGTTTATAGCTGCTTTTTGTGGTATTGTGTAATTTGTATAAGGCCATTGCCAGCTATTAGTACTGGATGTACCCCTAATGAGGTGAAATGACTCTTGATTTGAGGGACAAAACATTTGGTATTCGATATCATAAGTGCTGTCAGCCACATTAACAAAACAGTATCTGCAATTATGAGCCCAATTGGCGGCAGGTATGTCATCAATGAAATATAAGTATGCACTATCATATGGGTTTTTTATCTCTTCGCCATCTGCCAAACTAATTTTAACACCGGGCCCTAGGCTTTCATTCATACAATAAACCATTTTTGTTGAATCGTTGACAATAGTGTGCAAAATAAGATTGTCGGCATTCGACTTACTAATTTGTGCATTTGCACTAGCGGTCGCAAACAAAAACGACATTAGTAAAATAGTTTTAATTCTGTTATTCATTTTTTTAGTTTTTTGTTAATCAAGTATTAGTTTTTTAAAAAATCACCTTCGGCATAGCCGTTGGCATTATTCAATATTAATGTATATCTTCCCGTTATGAATCCGGATATTGGAATCATACATGTCGTCTGGACTGCAGTATTGATAGTGCTGTCGTATATTGTACCGCCCAATTCTGTCATTATAATAATGTTGACATAACCAAAATTCTGGTAGAAATAAATGTACACATAGTCATCATCGGCATAGGCCTCAAAAGAATTTGGCCCAGGATTTACGTCCAAATTGCCTTGCAAATCAATTGCCGTCATTCCTGGTGGCACATCTAACTTTTCTAACATAGTAGGAATAAAGTTTTGTGAAATAAGCGTAGCCTGCAACATAATTAGGCAAAAAACACCTAAAATTAACAATAGTATTTTGTTTTTCATTTTAATTAGTTTTAATTTGTTAAATCGTTTGACGTTACAATATTATCTTAATTATTCCGACTATTATCAGTTTTACAATT
>LUZN01000050.1 GCA_001603665.1 Bacteroidales bacterium Bact_22 | reverse complement strand
GATAATTTTTTCATGATTTTTTTCTTTTTTAATATTATTCAATTATTTTATTAACTTTTTTAAAGAACTTTAAGAACTCAAATAACTTCAAGAACTTAAAATTCACGAGGATTTCCGCCGGGCGGTGCGTCGTTTTTTCACTGCGTAGCTTGTGCCGGCAGCAAGCAGAATGGCAATGCCGCTACCCAATGGCAGTGGTTCGCCGAAACCTTGGTGTCCGAAGTTGCCAGTGTAGTCGCTTCCGAAGCCTTGGTGTGAGAGCCCGTATACGTAGTCACTTCCAAAGATTTGGTGTGAGAAGCCGTAGATGTAATCGCTACCGTAGATCTGGTGAGTGAAAGCGTAGTTGTAGTCACTTCCATAATATTGGTGAGTGAAATTGTAGATAATGTCATCACCAAAGCCTTCATGCGAGAAGCCGCAGGCATAGCCGTCGCCGAAGTCCTGCGCCTCGAAGTAGGCGTCGGTTTGCGCCCTCAGGTCGGGAGGCGATGCCACGAGCACCGTCAGCGCCAGCAGAAGCGCGACAAACGTGCGTTTTTTCATAGTTCGATGTGTCATAGGCATTGATTTAATTATTATATGAATTGTCACGCTGCAAAAATATAGTCAATAGTTTTATGCGTCAACTACCTAAAACTCGCATTTTTACGCATCTTAAATTTGCGAGTTTTGGGTACTTGTTTTTTTTAAAACTATTTCGTTACTTTGCAAAGTGAAAATGATGAAATTGTTATGTCACACGACGAAACGGTCATTTACGAACACGACGATACGAGGTTGAGCTGTAAAGACGGCAAAGGGGAGTTGCTGTATCGGGGCAAAATCTACACTTTCGGTTGTCAGCCCTACGAGCCGATGGCAATAATCCTCGAAGACGGCAACACCAAGGCGTATATCCACAACGCCTTCGACATCGATTGGGAGTGCCGGCAACTGTTGGAGAAAGGTCTCACCGGTAGGACAATAACCGGCAACTATTACAACGCCGAACATTTCTGCGGCCTTATCATCCTTGCCATCGACAAATTCGTGGAATGCTCGATTGACGAGCTTGAAGATGAATATGAAGATATGCTTTCATTCGATAATAGAGCCGTTTATTACACCGCTGAAGGCGTGGAATTCGGGCGTTACGGTGAGGTCCCCGACGACGACCCCGCTGTAGCTGACAATCACGACGACGATGATGAGATTTTACCCGAAGATCAGGAGCTTTACATAATGGTCGATGAAGTGGAATACGCGCTCTCGCAGGAGAAGCAGTCGCTGCATCTGCTCAAGCGCCATGGAGGGAAGAAGAAAGACCACATCCACATTCATCAGATGCCAGATATCGTCAATGATCATATCAATGAAATGAGCAAAAACGAAGAATTTCAGTTCGGAAAAGACATATATAATGATGTGAAGTTTTGCAAGATTCTGACTTACGCCGTCCGAACGGGAACGAAAAATTATAACTTCAGAGAAATTGAGAAAAGGCTGTGAAAGAATAAGCAATTTATCTGGATTTTTAAAAACTGAGAAATGCGAGTTTTGGGTACTTGACAAATGTTTTTTCTTGAAGTAATTTTGCAAAGCAATAATCATCTAAGAATTAAAAATATGAAAAAACTGTTACTGATAATAAGCATGCTGTTCGTTGTTCTCAGCGTTAAAGCGCAAGATGTGTATCTCTCTGGCACAGCTATGGATGAGAACGAACATCTCATCGCCGTGGTGTACCGCAACGGCGAACTGCTGTATCAAGGTCCGTCCATCGACGAACATTTCGGCTATGGCGTGGTTGTCAATCCTTACAACCATGACGATGTGTTTTGGCTGGAAGAGTATTATGAATCGGGGACTCATATTGCCGATATTCATCGTAATGATGATATATATACGTCAATCCCCGATGCCGTGGTAGGAAAAATGTTTTGGTGTAATTCAGGCGCCAATTACCCTGACCATGACCTGCTTTTGGTAGGTTATCGTGATGGCAGTGACAACAATCATTATGCGGCGGTGTGGCGTGGCAGCGACATCTATCTCTCGCCCGATTTCAACGACGGAAGGGAGTCGGCTGCCATGAGTGTGGTGGCGTTCCCAGGCCCTTCTGGAGAGCCTGTGGTTTATTATGGCGGCAGCCGTCAAGATGCAGGCGGACAGTATGAGCAAGCCACAGTGTGGAGAAACGACGCCGTGCTTTATACGCTCACCGAGACGGGCGTCAGCGGTCTTGTGACATCGCTGGATTATTACGACGGGACACTCTATTCGTTGGTATTCGAGGTGGATAGTGAAGGCGCTGCGTCGCTAAATCTTTATGAAAACCAGAATCTGACGTTTACCGCGATCGACGGCACTGCAGTAAACTACACCTCAGTGGTGAAAGTCGACGACGGCGACGTGTATATCTACGCCTTCTGCGATATGAATTCCGAAGGAGTCGGCGTGACAAAAGTGTGGAAAAACGGCAATCTGATATATTCCCACGAAGGGGTATATTATGATGTCTATGACACAAATTGCATGGATGTTACCAGCGACGGCGTGTATTACGTGGGAATGGAGTATGACGAAGCTCAGTCACAAGGCAATTATTTCGTCTTCCATAATGATGAGATAATCGAGACCTTTGACCTGATGAATCTTGTGTATGTGACGGGGATGCAGGTGGTGATGGAATGCCACGACGATGCCGCCCGCGAGCTGCCATATCTCGAAGGCTTCGACGATGGTGTCACCGACTGGGAATGCTGGACAGTGCTCGATGAATATGAGAACTACTACGGTGATGGACAGTCTCGTCCGTCGTATTGGCACCGAAGCACCGGCTCCAACGGCATCACACCGACCAATGGCGACCATCTCGCATATTATAAATGGAACGACGGAGCCACACAGGAAGGATGGCTCATCAGCCCGAAACTGGCTATCACCGATGGCGGCATGACGCTGCTGTCATTCCAGACCTATGAAGAGTATTTCAACGAGATGATTTACGAAGGTGTGTGGGTCTCGACTACCGACACCAATCCCGGCAGCTTCACTGAAGTGTGGGCTCAAGAAGAGCCTTATAACGACTGGCGCGAGGTTGACATCGACCTTACCGCTTATGAAGGTCAGGAGATTTATGTCGCATTCAAATACGCCGGCTTGGACGGCCATAGCTGGTATCTCGATGATGTAAGAGTCGTCAACATGCCAACACCTCCAGGGCCGAGCGATGTCCCTGAGATACACGATGAGACCGTGCGTCCATGCCTTGTCGTTTGTCAGGACGGACAAATCATCATCATGAAAAATGGCAAGAAATACAACATCAACGGTCAGGAGTTGAGATAAACTGATTTTTATATTTCTAATGAGAAAGATATTAATTTTCATATCATTTTTGCTGATAACAGCATCAAGCAAGGCTCAGACTGGCGACGAACTCATGCAGCTCGTCGACAGCGCCTACGCAGAGGCTATGCACGGCCGTATCCCCGAAGCAATCCGTATCAACGAAGACGGCCTCACTCTCGTTCCAGCCGACTCGCCGGAGCTGCAGTGTGAGTTCTACTCTTGCTTGCTGTATTGTTATCACCGCCTCGGAGACTATGAGAAAGCCCTCTATTACGGTGAACTTTGTCTCAGCTATGATGAAGCACAGGGTGACCCAGCCAACATCTCGGTATCACTGGGAAACCTCGCAGGTATTTATTCCTCGGCAGGGAAACACGACGTGGCGATACGTTATCTCAACCGCGCCATCGATATCGAAGAGGAACTCGTCAAGAACGACGCCAGCCATACCAAGAAGTCATTGGCAGTGAGGAAGGCTATGCTCGGAGAGGTGCTCGTGGCAAAGGCTATCACACTTGGCGAAGAAGACCGCCGACCATTGCTGCTTCAAGCTTTGGAATTGACGAATGAGGCTTATCTTATTGATAAACAATTGGATAGAAAAGCTCAGATGGGTATGCGCCTGTCACAGCTGGGTAACATATATCAGCAGCTGGGTGATGAGGATGAGGCTCGTCGATGCAACGAGGAAGCCCTCGCGATAGCACACGAGACCAACAACCGCGCTACCGAGGTCATCACCCTGTTGCAGCTCGGACGTTACCGCGAAGCCGCCGACCTCGCCAAGACTCTCGGCATGAAACGTCAGGAGATGCAGGCATGCAGCAACCTCGCGCAGGAAGCGAAAAACAAAGGTGACTACGAGGAGGCGACACGTTATCTTGAGCGTTTCAGCGAGTTGCGTGACATCATACAGACCGAAGACTCGGAACGTCAGCTCACTATGTGGGAGGTGCGATACGAGACACAACAGAAGGAACAACAGCTGCTGATGCAGGCGCAGACAATAAAAGCACAGCGTCAGCGACTTGTATGGCTTATCGTCATTACAATATTTACCGTATTGGTGATAGTGCTTCTGGCGATGCAGATACGCATACAACTACAACTTGCCAAGACAAAAAGTCGCAACTACACCATCCTCACACACGACCTCAAAAACCCGATGGTGGCGCAACAGCAGATGCTTAGGCTGTTTTACAACAACTATGAAAACTACAGCCATGATGAGATACAAATGAACATCGGCCGACTGCTGTCGAGCAGCGACGAACAGCTCGACCTGCTCTATAACCTTCAGCAGATGGCACTTCTCGAGAACGGGAAAAAGAAGATCGTGCCTGTCCGTATCGACCTCAGCAGCATCGTCAACGACGTGGTCGCCAATATACGTAGTTATGCCGACTTGAAACATGTCAGCTTCACGCTGAGCGTTCGTCGCTGTCTCGTGATGGCTGACCGCGACACCCTGCGCACCGTGGTGAGAAACATCCTCAGCAACGCTGTGAAGTTCTCATACGACGGAGGTATAGTGGAGATCGGTATCACCGACGATAACGAAGGTCTGTATGTACGTGACCATGGCGTCGGCATGTCTGACGAACGCGTGCACGAGCTTATGACGGCAAAACATGCGGTGACGTCGCAGACGGGCACCAAAGGTGAGGGTGGAACAGGCATCGGCATGCTGCTCTGTCGCGAGCTTGTCCACCGCAACAAAGGCATAATGAAAGTAAAGAGCGAACCACTGAAAGGCACAACATTCACGGTCATCTTACCTAAATCCGTTTAAAAATATGAATATTGCAATCCTCGACGATCATGAACTGATAAGGCTGGGCCTCCGCAGTACCTTGCAAAACACAAAACACAAGGTTACGATTGACGCTGCGACCGCCGAACAACTTTTTGAAAAACTTGTTGAAGGCGTACCATGTGACCTCATCCTTCTCGACGTGCTGATGCCCGGCACAAGCGGCATCGAGGTGGCACAACGTCTGCGTGCCGAGTATCCCGATATCAAAATCATCATTGTGTCGGTCGACACCAAAGAATATATCATCAATCAGCTCATGCATATAGGCATCGACGGTTTCATCAGTAAAAACGGCCCTCTTGAAGAGGTGCGGGCTGCTGTGGCATCGGTGGAGGAAGGCGTCCCTTACTACGGTCACGACCTCGCAGTACTTGTCCGCGATATCGTCGACGCTAAGATCGACAAGAAGTCGTCGTCGCTGCTCACCAAACGCGAGCTGGAGATTATTGAGGCATGCTGCAGCGGCATGATGGGGAAGGAGATAGCCGATAAATTCAATATCAGCCTGCGAGCTGTCAACTCACATAAAACCAATATTTTCAATAAATTAGGCTTGTCGTCATCCGTCGAGATGGTTCGTTTCGCCCTTGAACACGGAATTATTTAATTTTTTAATAAAATTGTAACTAATTTCGAAAAAATTCATAACTTTGCATCCCGTATTGAAAACAGATTTATCCTATGAAATACGGGTTCGATAGCGAGAAATACTTGAAGATCCAGTCGGAACACATCAAGGAACGTATCGCAAAATTTGGCGACAAACTTTATATGGAATTTGGCGGGAAGCTGTTCGACGACTTCCACGCGAGTCGTGTGCTGCCGGGCTTTCAGCCTGACATCAAGCTGAAGATGCTCATGCAGCTGGCCGACGTGGCGGAGATCGTCATCGTCATCAGCGCGGTCGACATCGAGAAAAACAAGGTGCGCGGCGACCTCGGCATCACCTACGACGTCGACGTCCTGCGTCTGCGCGACGAGTTCATCAGCCGCGGATTCATGGTCAACAGCGTCGTCATCACCCACTACAACGGTCAGGCCAGCGCCGACGCATACCGTCGCCGTCTCGAACGACTGGGCATCAAGGTGTATTACCACCACACCATCGAGGGCTACCCGAACAACGTGGCGCTCATCGACTCCGACCAGGGCTTCGGACGTAACGACTACGTCGAGACACAGCGTCCTTTGGTCATCATCACCGCCCCTGGACCGGGCAGCGGCAAGATGGCAGTATGTCTGAGCCAGCTTTATCATGAGAACAAACGCGGCATCAAGGCGGGATACGCGAAATACGAGACCTTCCCGATCTGGAACCTGCCGCTGAAACATCCGGTAAATATTGCCTACGAAGCAGCTACAGCCGACCTCAACGACGTGAACATGATCGACCCGTTCCACCTCGAGGCCTACGGCGAGACGGCTGTCAACTATAACCGCGACATCGAGATTTTCCCGGTGCTGAACGCCATTTTTGAGTCGATTTACGGCGAAAATCCTTATAAATCGCCTACCGACATGGGCGTCAACATGGCAGGCTACTGCTTGAGCGACGACGAGGTGTGCTGCAAGGCATCGAAAGATGAAATCATAAGACGTTACTACACAGCGCTTTGCGAGCTCGCCGATGGCAAAGGCAGCGAGAATGAGGTCAACAAGATTGCCCTTCTGATGAAGCAGGCTAAGATCACAACCGAAGACCGTAAGACCACCATCGCAGCCCGCGAACGTAAGGAACAGGAGAATCAGCATTCAGCCGCCATCGAGCTTGAAGACGGCACTATCATCACGGCACACGCCAGCGCACTGCTCGGCTCCAGCGCCGCCTTGATACTCAACGCCACCAAACACATCGCAGGCATCGGCCACGAGGTGAAACTCATCCCTCAAGCTATGATTGAGCCTATCCAGATGACCAAAGTCGACATCCTGCACGGCAAGAACCCGCGTCTGCATACCGACGAGGTGCTCGTAGCCCTCTCGATGCTATCGCTTTGGGATGAAAACTGCCGTAAAGCTCTCGACAGCCTGCCGCAACTCAAAGGCTGCCAGATGCACTCAACGGTGATGCTTCCCGAAGTCGACCGTAAGATTGTCAAGAAATTAGGAATAGGATTAACCAGCGACCCGGTTAAAAAATAGTTTAGAGTTTAAAGTAATTTTCATCATAAAATCAATAATAAAAACATGAAAAAAACATTCCTTACCTCAACAATGCTGCGGATTATGGTTTTCGCAGCTATTGCCATGGCTTTCACGGCCTGCGGCAGCAAGTATAAATATCAAACGGTGAAGGGCGACCCGATGGAGACCCGCATCTACACCCTCGACAACGGCTTGACGGTGTATATGAGCGTCAACCAGGATGAGCCGCGTATCCAGACTTACATCGCGGTGCGCACAGGCTCGAAAAACGACCCTGCCGAGACCACAGGTCTGGCTCACTACCTCGAGCATATCATGTTCAAGGGCACCGAGCACTTCGGCACCACCGACTACGAAGCTGAAAAGCCGTTCCTTGACGACATCGAGGCCCGCTATGAGAACTACCGCACCCTCACCGACCCTGAGGAGCGTCGCGCAGCTTACCACGGCATCGACTCGGTGAGCCAGCTCGCAGCACAGTATTTCATCCCTAACGAGTACGACAAGCTCATGTCGACAATCGGCGCCGAGGGCACCAACGCCTACACCAGCGACGACGTGACATGCTATGTCGAAAACATCCCTTCAAACGAGATCGAAAACTGGGCTAAGATTCAGGCCGACCGTTTCCAGCACATGGTGATCCGCGGTTTCCACACCGAGCTCGAGGCAGTTTATGAGGAATATAATATCGGCATCGCTCAAGACCAGCGTAAGGTTTGGGCTGCCTTGGCAGCAATGCTTTACCCTGAGCACCCTTACGGCACTCAGACCACCATCGGAACACAGAAGCACCTGCAGAATCCTAGCATCACCAATATCAAGAATTATTTCAATAAATGGTATCGTCCGAACAACGTCGCTATCTGCATGGCCGGTGATTTCGATCCCGACAAGACCATCGCCATCATCGACAAATATTTCGGCGCTTGGCAGCCGGGCGACGACGTGAAACAGCCTGTGTTTGAGCCACTTAAGCCTATCGAATCACCTCGCGACACCACAATCTACGGTTTCGAAGCCGAGATGGTATGGCTGGGATGGCGCTTCGAAAGAGCTGGCTCGTTGCAAGCCGACACTCTCGACATCGTGAGCGAGATCCTCAGCAACGGCACAGCAGGTCTCATCGACCTCGACATCAACAACCAGATGAAGATGTTAGGCGCATGGGCAGGCAACGAGTCGCTTTACGACTATTCGAGCTTCTACATGGGCGGCTCACCAAAAGAAGGCCAGACCCTCGAAGAGGCTAAAGATCTGCTTCTCGCAGAAATCGAAAAACTCAAGAATGGCGACTTCTCAGATGATTTGCTGCCATCAATCATCAACAACTATAAGTTGAGATATTACACCAGAATGGAGTACAACGCAGCCCGCGCTAACCAGTTTGTCGAGGCGTTTATCACCGAGAAACCGTGGGAGCAGCAGGTTGGATACATCGACCGCATCTCCAATATCACAAAGGAACAGATCGTGGAGTTCGCCAACAAACATTTCCAGGATAACTACATCGTGGTTTACAAACGTTATGGCGTCGACGAGAACCTCAAGAAGATCGACAAGCCGCAGATTACTCCAATCCCGGCAAACCGTGACTATGTCAGCGATTTCGTCACCGAGGTGCAGAATAGCGACGTGCAACCAATCGAGCCACGTTTCATCGACTTCCAGAAAGATTTGACATTCGGCGAAACCGAGGCAGGATTACCTTATATCTATGTCCAAAATAAGGAAAACGGCCGTTTCGTCCTCAATTTCCGCTATGACTTCGGCGATGAAGCCGACTTGAGATACGGCTATGCCGCAATGCTCATCGATTATCTCGGAACCGACGATATGACCAACGAGGAAATCAAACAGCAGTTCTATAAGCTGGCTTGCAATTTCAACATCAGAGTTAACGATCGTGGTATGAACGTTATTTTGAGCGGTCTAAGCGAAAATATGGGCGAAGCCTTGGCACTTCTCGAAAACGTGATGCAGAACGCACAGCCTGATGCCGACGTCTACGAGATGGCTCTCCAGATGCTCGATAAATCACGCTTCGACGCAAAACTCGGACAGCGTCAGAACTTCAACGCCCTCGTGCAGTATGGTGTCTACGGACCTTATAACCCGATGCGTAACATCATCGTCACCGATGCATTAAGAGAGATGTGCTCGATGGATCTCCTCGACCTGCTTAAGAACCTTAAGGATTACAAGCACACCATTCTTTACTATGGTCCGATGAGCGAGAAGGAAATGGCAGAGGTTATTACAGCTAACCATGTGACTAACAATGAGTTACTCGATGTTCCAGAAGGCAAGCATTATGATGTTCAGGCTACACCTGAAAACGAGGTTCTCATTGCTCCTTACAACGCAAAGAACATCTACATGCGCATGATTCACAGCGAGAACCGTGCTTGGAACCCAGATGAGGCGGCTGTCATCGCTTTGTTCAACGAGTACTATGGTGGCGGCATGAACACCATCGTCTTCCAGGAGATGCGTGAGGCCCGTGGTCTGGCATACAACGCCTATGCAGCATACGTCGAGCCGAGCTACATCGACCAGCCAGAGTATTTCTTCACTCACATCATCACCCAGAACGACAAGATGATGGACGCTGTCAACCATTTCAACGAGATTTTGGATGAGATGCCGGAGAGCGAGCAGGCCTTTGGTATAGCTAAGGAAGCCCTCATCAAACGTCTCGCCAGCCAGCGCACCACAAAGTTCAGCTTGATAAGCTCTTATCTGAATGCTAAGCGTCTTGGCATCGACTACGACATCAACGAGAAGATCTACGAGAAGGCTCAGGATCTCACTTTGCAGGACATCGTGAAGTTTGAAAAAGAAAACATCGCCAACAAGCCTTATCGTTATGTCATCCTCGGCGACGAGAACGAGCTCGACATGGAAGCCATCGGCAAGATGGGAACCATCAAGAGATTGACAACAGAAGAGATTTTCGGATATTGATAATCTAGAATTTCTGGTAAAAACAAATGTAGAGACGTCATAATATGGCGTCTCTATTTTTTTGTTTGTCATTAGTCATCAATTTTGAAGGCCTAATGACGCTTATAACACCTTTTTCGTCATAATTCTGTTGATTCTGTCCCACCATCTTGTCGGAAGGATGCTGTGCAGGAAGATTACCATCTTGCCGCCACGTCCGACGCAGTAACGGGTTCGCGGCCGACAACGGTTCACGGCCTTGCAGATGGCCCGGGTGACGACTTTCGGCTTCGAAAACATGTTCGAGGTATATGCTTTGTGCATGTTGTTGGCTTCGTTCAGGGCCTTTGCCTCGTATACTGTCCCGCGCGACGACTCCGCCAAGTTGTCGGCCGCGATTATTCCCCAGTTGGTCTTGATGGTGCTCGGCTCGATCAGCACGACCTTGATGCCGAACGGCAGTGTCTCCATGCGGAGCGCGTCGCTGAAGGTCTCCACCGCGAACTTCGAGACGTTGTACCAGCCTCCGAAATACACCGTGGCCCGGCCTGCGATGGAGGCTATGTTGATGATGCGACCTGAATGCTGTTCACGCATCGTCGGAAGTACCAGCTGGCACATTCTTGCCATGCCAAACACGTTGACTTCCAATTGTTTACGAGCTTCAGCCATCGTCACGTTTTCAATCGCGCCGAAATAGCCGTAGCCGGCGTTGTTTATCAAAACATCAATGCGATTTTCAGCGTCAAGCACTGATGTTACGCATTCTTGCATCGAGTTGTCATCAGTAACGTCGAGGCTAAGCGGCACAACGCCGTATTCCTTGAGTGGCTCCATCAATTCAACTCTTCTAGCCGCCGCATAAACTTTATGTCCCTGCTTCGCCAGCGCCAGCGCCGAGTCATATCCGATTCCCGAGCTTCCTCCAGTAATGAGGATTATTTTTTGAGTGTTTTTCATAATGATACAAAAGTACGAATATTTTTTATACCTTTGTAATATGAAAATTAATCCAGACATAATTTCATACATTGAACAGGAAATCATTCCGCGGTACGACGGTTTCGACGCGGCACATCAGCGCGACCATGTGATGATGGTTATCAAGCAAAGTCTTGAAATTGCTGAGCATCTCGATGTCGACAAGGATATGGTTTATGTCATCGCAGCATATCACGACACCGGGCTTTGCGAAGGTCGTGAGCATCACCATGAGGTGTCGGCGCAGATTATAAAAGCCGATGAAAACCTTCGGAAATGGTTCACTGAAGAGCAGATTCAAACTATGGCCGATGCCGCTGAAGACCACCGCGCCTCAGCGAAACACGAGCCTCGCACCATCTATGGCCGCATCGTTGCCGAAGCCGACCGCTTCATCGACCCTGAAACCATCGTCCGCCGTACCATCCAATACGGCCTCGACCACTATCCAGAGCTCTCCAAGGAACAGCAATACGACCGAATGATGCAGCACCTCCACGAAAAATACGGCCGCAACGGATATCTGAAACTGTGGTTCCCGGAATCACCAAACACCGCTAGATTGGAGAAATTGCGCCAAATGATCGATGAAGAATCGGAAATCAAGAAGATATTTGAAGAAATTTTTTAACTTTGCAAAATAAAAACTTTAAGATATGTTACAAGTTGGTCAAAAAGCCCCTTATTTTGAGGGCAAAGATGAAAACGGAAACGTCGTGAAGCTGAGCGATTTCAAGGGAAAGAAGCTCGTTTTGTATTTCTATCCGAAGGATAGCACCCCAGGTTGCACTGCCGAAGCCTGCGACCTCCGCGACAACTATCATCGCTTCATCGCGTTGGGTTACAACGTTCTTGGCGTGAGCCGCGACAGCGCCGCCTCGCACCAGAAGTTTATTGCTAAATACGAGCTGCCGTTCCACCTCATTGCCGACACCGACCTTACCATCCTCAAAGCTTACGAGGCGTGGGGCGAAAAGAAAATGTACGGCAAAACGACCGAAGGAACTTTAAGAACAACCTACGTCATCGACGAAAACGGCGTGATCATAGACGCAATAGGGAAGGTGGACACCAAAAATCACAGCTCGCAAATTTTGTAATCATGAAAAAGCTTCTTTTTATTGCCATTTTCAGCATTTTAGCGCTTTCAATGAGTGCTCAGGAGATGCTCGTTGGTTCGTATAATATAAGGTATAAAAACCGCAACGACAGTCTTAACGGCAACATCTGGACCAAGCGATGCCAGGTGATTTGTGACCAGGTCAACTTCATGAATCCGCTCATTTTTGGCACTCAAGAAGTGCTATACGGTCAGCTTCAGGACCTGCTGAAAGGCCTCGACGGCTACGACTACATCGGCATCGGTCGCGACGACGGCGACAAAGCAGGCGAACATGAAGCTATTTTCTATAAAAAAGACCAGCTCACTCTCCTCGACAGCGGCAACTTCTGGCTTAGCGAGACGCCTGAGAAACCTGGCCTTGGCTGGGATGCTGCCTGCATCCGCATCTGTACCTGGGGCAAGTTTCAGGTCAACGCAAAGAAGAAAAAAGACCGCACGACCTTCTATTTCTTTAACTTGCATATGGACCACGTCGGCATAGTGGCGCGTCGTGAGGCGGCGAAGCTGGTGGTCGAGCGCATCCGCGAGATAGCTCAAGGCGCTCCGGTCATCCTCACCGGCGACTTCAACGTCGACCAGACCAACGAAATCTATAATATCTTCATCGATTCAGGATTACTTAAAGATACCTATGAAGCTGCCCGTATCCGCTTCGCCGAAAACGGCACCTTCAACGCCTTCAAGACCGAATATTTCACTACCAGCCGCATCGACCACGTCTTTGTGTCGCCGTCAACCACGGTTGAGGCCTACGGCGTTCTCACCAACAGCTACTGGACCGAAAACGCCACCCCGAGCGCCTCGGAAAAAGCCTCCGACGCGCCACAGGAAATCTGGTTCAGCAACACCACGCGCCGCAACCCATCGGATCACTATCCGGTTTTTGTGAGAATTATAATGTAAAGACATTAATATTTGCAAATTTTAAAGAATTTTCGTATATTTGCATCCTTGAAGCTATAAACTATGCAAATATGAAGAAGATTCTTACCCTTCTCCTCGTGATGATTGCCGTCGCAGCATCAGCACAAAACGACACGCTCTTCACCCGCACCGAACTGTATCATCCGGGCGACTACGGATCGGCCAACTACCGCATTCCTGCAGTGATAACCGCCAAAGACGGCAGCATAGTGGCTGTCACCGACAAACGTAAATATAATGAGGGCGACCTCCCTCAGGACATCGACATCGTGTGTAACCGCAGCACCGACGGCGGCTACTCGTGGACCGAGCCTTACACCATAGCGCTGGGCACTGGCGTCAACCACGGCTTTGGTGACTGTGCTGTAGCTTGGAGCAACGACGACAACGGCCTTATCGCAGTCTTCGTGGGCGGCGTAGGCCTCTGGAACTCAACGCCAAGCAACCCGATAAGGTCTTATAAATCATATAGTTACGATAACGGTCAGACATGGACTGCGCCTGAAGACATCACCAATTTCATCTTCGGCGACAACTGCATCTATCCAGTTCAGACCACCTGGCGTGCCTCGTTCTTCGGCTCGGGCAACGGACTGCGTACCTCCACCGGACGCATCATGTTCGTCGCCGCCATCCGAGAAGGATCGGCGCAGTCGCTGAACAACTACGCGGTGTACTCCGACGACAACGGTCTCACCTGGCATGTCTCCGGTCGCGCCTCGGTTGGCGGCGACGAGGCTAAGGTCACCGAGCTCGCCGACGGACGCATCCTGATGAGCATCCGCCACGGCGGGCACCGCTGGTATAACATCTCTGAAGACAGTGGCGAGACGTGGCAGCCTAACACCTCGACGTGGAACGACATCACCGCTCCGGCTTGCAACGGTGATATGATTCGTTATACCTCTGTAAATCAAGGACATAACAAAAACCGTCTGCTGCACTCAGTGCCTTACGGCAGCTCGCGCACCGATGTCACAGTCTACATCAGCTACGACGAAGGCGAGACCTGGCCCGTGAGCAAATGCATAGTGCCTTACAGCTCGGCATATTCGTCGTTATGCGTCCTTCCCGACGGCACCATCGGTCTCTACGTCGAGGAAGAACCAAACGGCACCTCGGGCTATTCCACTGTGTTCTATAACTTCAGCCTCGAATGGCTGACCGATGGTGCCGACACCTACGGATACCAAGCCATCCCCGAGAATTCGAACAACGACTCGCTGAATATCTACCCGAACCCAGCTTCAACAACAATAAAAATTGAATCCGACGGGTTTAAAAAGGTGAAGATTTTTAACGTGAAAGGTCAAACGGTGAAGAAAATATCCCTGAAAGGCCAGACCTCAATCGAAATCGATGTCACTAAACTGCCTTCAGGAACCTATCTTGTTAAGGCTCTTGACGTTAACGGAAATATTAGGGTTGGAAAATTCGTGAAATAAAAGTTATTAGTCACCATAATAATTAGTCACCGATTTCGAAGGCCTTTGGCTCCCGAATGGGAGACGACCAGCCGAAAAATGGTGACTAATTATTCTATTCCAGGCTATCGCCGCTTTCGCTGTCTCCTTCTTTAGCTCTCTGCTCAAGCTCCATCTTACCGAAACGGAATGTCACGCCGACTGAAATATAACGGCTGTTGACCATTTTGTTGGTGTTGTCGGTGAGATAATACGGGTTTGTGTTCTTCGAGCCGGAACCGATGGTCGCTCCCCAGTTGAAGAGGTCCTGCACGTTGACAAACACCGACATCTTACGGTTGAAGAAGTCGCTGCGCGCTCCGATGTTGAGCCAGTAACGTGCCTTGCGTTCTGCCGCTAAGCTGATGGTAGGCGAGGTGTAACCTAAAGCCATAGTCAGTTGATACTGGTTGAAGATCTTTGTCCACGCATTCACGCGCACACTCCACGACCATTTGTCGTTCTCGTTGACGGTGTGACGGATGTTTCCGAACTCATCGGTGCGGTCGTATTCCATGTGATAGCCGTAGTTGTAGAGGTTGGCGTACATCCTCACGTTGAAGAATCCCGTCGGGCGGTAGGTCATGTTGACCGAAGTGCCGTAACGCCACGAGCTTCCCATGTTATATGGCACCGAATAGCTCACGATACGGTCGAGATACTGGTCGTATTCTGAGTCGGTAAGCGAGCTGATTTCGTTGGAACTCAAGCGTCCGTAAGCCTCCCATCCGATGTTGCCGAAACGCTCGAAGAACTTCTGCCATCCCATCTCCATGTTATGGGTATACGAGCTCTTCAAACCGTCAGGGTTACCGGTCGAATAGTTGTTTTCGCCGTATCTGCGGAACTTGCTCACGTCTTCTTCGTCAGGGTTTGACATCCTCAACGAATAGTTGAGCTTGAGGTTATGCATGCTCTGCGTGCGATAGGTGAGGTGTATCGACGGACGCAACACAAAGTAATTCAAGGTGCCGCTGTCGGCAAAAGGCATGGCGCTGGTGTAGTCGTAGGTCGATATCTCAGGACCTGCGCCGAGACCTGTGCTCAAGGTGAAGCCGCCCCAGCGATGCGTCCAGTTGACGTCGGCGCTGATGTTGGTCGAAGTACCTTTAAATTTATATGCACGCAACTCATCGATGACTTCACCGAGCGAGTCGTTGTAACGGTCATAGGTGTTATTGTTGTTACGATAGTCGATACGCAAGCCGTAGCTCATCTCACCGTTCTGGTTGTAAGGACGGTTGTAGCGGGCGTCGAGACTGGCACCCTGCATGTTCTGGTCGGTGAGCATATAACGGTGCTCGTTGAGGAAGTTATATGTCTCGTAAAGTCTGTTGTACCACTGTTCGTTCGAGTTATGCATTATCCTCGAATTGAATCCGATGCGCAGGTTGTGGCCGAGATTGTCGAATTTCTTGGTGTAATCGACACCGAAATGTCCGAATATGTTGTTTGCATCGGTCTTGCTATCAGTTGTGTCGATCAGAAGCGAGTCGCAAGGAAGGTTGTTGAAGTAATAATAACGTTGATCTTGCGAACGTAACATCTTGTTACCGTTGAAGTTATAGAATCCTCCTGCGTCAAACGAGATGGTGCTCGATGTGTCGATTTCGTAGTCGACGCCCAAGAAGATGTTGGCGCTCACGCTACGGTTCTGGTCTTTCTGATATGTGGTGTCTGACCAGGTTATCTCATACATGTCGAGGCTGTCGTTGTAGCGGCGCTTCTGCTCCCAGCCGTTGCTGGTGTTGTCGCGGTCGCTGAAACGTCCCGAGGCGAACACGTTGACGCTGAGTCGGTCTTTCTTCCACATATAGCTCACCCAAGGTGAGACGAAAGGCTGAGTCGAGCCGTTCACGCCGAAGCTCACAAACTGGTTGCTCTTCACGTGCGCCGACGTCACGATGTTGATAACGGCCTCAGCGTCGGTGGCATATTTCGCCGACGGGTTAGTGATTGTCTCAATACGGTCGATGGCGTTGGCCGGCAAGGTCTGCAGGTACGTCTTGAGGTTCTCTTCGGTTAGTTTCGAAGGCTTGTCGTTGATCCAGATCTCCACGCTCGACACTCCTCGAAGCGTAATATTGCCTTCCACGTCGACCTCTACGCCTGGAGCGTTCTGCAAGGCATCTTCGGTGGTGCCTGTCTGTATCGACGGGTCTTCGCTCACATTGTAGATGAGCTTCTCTCCATCCATCGCGAAGAGAGGTTTTTCGGCCGTAACCACCACAGCGTCAAGGGTTAAGGCGCCCTCGTGAAGCTTCAAGATGCCAAGGTCGGTGTTGTTTGTCACTGTAAACGGATGCCAATATGTCTCATAGCCGATTGCTGTCACGCGCAGCATATACGAGCCTTGCGGGATGCCTGCCAACTCGAAAACGCCCTCGTAGTTGGTCACTCCGCCCTTCACGAAGGTGCTGTCGATGGAGTCGAGCACGGTGAGGTTGACAAACGGTATCGGCTCGCCGTTCTTCTCGTCGAGTAACATACCCACTACGGTGAAGGTGTCGCCCTCGCGCACTTTTTTCTTCTGCTTCACTTTCGGAGTCTGCATGTCCTGCTGATTCCACTGACGGTCGCCACCCGGACGCTGCCCTGGACGTTGTCCCGGAGGTCTGCCGCCTGGGAACCTTCCGCCGCCTCCACCTGGAGGAAACTGTGCCATAGCGGCCATCGACGACAAAATCATGGTCATCAAAAACAAAAATCTGAAAAGAACTGCCCGTTTCATTGTCATTAAAATCTTTTTTAACAGATGCAAAAATAATTTATTTTTAAAAGAAAAGCACAAAAAATTTTTTGAAACGACAAAAAAAGCTTTTGAAGCGGAAAAAATGAAATTATAAATGAGTTTATTCGTATATTTGCCGAAAATTTGAAAACAACACCATGAAAAAACTTTGTCTGTTAATAGCTGCTGTTGCTTTGCTGTCAGGTCTTTCGGCTCACCCTGTCGATGTTGTGACGGCACAACGCCTCGGCTCGAAATTCATGCTTGCTGGAAATCGCGTAGAATCAGTATCGATGAATCTTGCTTATGTCGGGAAAACCAATTCAGGCGTCGATGCGTTTTACGTCTTCAACTGCCAGCCTAAAGGCTTTGTGATAGTGTCGGCCGACAACCGCATGCGTCCGATTTTGGCTTATTCTACAGAAAGTAGCTTCGATATCGTAGCTGCCGAAGAAGGCCCGATGGTGTTTTTCGATGCTTATTCCTCTGATTTGCAGACCGCCATATCTGAAAATTTGACACAATCGCAAGATATTGAGGCTCAATGGCGTATGCTTGAAGAAAACGGCATACTTCCAGGTCGTGGCGACCGTGAGGTGGGACCGCTATGCAGCTCGACATGGCATCAGACACAGCTTTACAACGACCAGTGTCCCGTCGATCCTGAAGGCTACAATGGTCATGTGAAGGTGGGCTGCGTCGCCAACGCAATGGCGCAGATCATGAGATATTGGGAGTGGCCTAAGACGGGTGTAGGCTCGCACAGCTACTACTGCTATGGCTATGGCTCGACGTCGTATGGTACCCTCTCGGCCAATTTCGGAGCAGCCGATTACCGCTACGAGCTGATGCCCGATTTCCTCGATTATACCAGTCTTCAGGCAGAAGTCGACGCTATAGCTTTGCTCGAATATCATGCTGGAGTGAGCGTAGAGATGGACTATGGAGCCAACGCTTCGGGTGCAGCTTCAAGCATGGTGGTACCGGCAATGCAACAATATTTCCGCTATTCAAACAGTGCCGATTTTGTTGACAGAGATGATTACGACGACCTGCAGTGGATGGCTTTGTTGAAAAACGAGATCGACAATGGCCGTCCGATGTACTATTCGGCATACAGCTATACAAAAGGTGACACGCGCGGAGGTCATGCTTTCGTGTGCGACGGCTACGATGATAATGACTTCTTCCATTTCAACTGGGGATGGCAGGGCTTCGACAACGGCTTCTACAGCATCAACGCGATGGACTTGACCCACCATGCTTATAATTACAATCATATGACGAGCACCAACCTCAGGCCTGATTCAGATTATTACGATCAGCCGAAGCCTGTCAGGAGCTTGTTTGTCGAGCCTATGGAAGGCGGCAAGGCGGTAAACATCACGATGCAGACACCGTCACAGACAATCGGTGGCACTCCGCTGACAGCTGTCGACTCGATTGTGGTGCTGATGAACGATGAGCCTCTGCATGCCTTCGTTGCACCAAATCCAGGACAACAGCTCACATATGAATATACTCTCGACGACGTGGCAGCAGGCAAGGTGAACTATTTTGCCGCCTACGTGGTGACATCCGATGGTCGCAGCAAGGCCTCGTCATACGCTGTGGATATGTGGGCTTGCGAAGGCGGCTTGAGCAAACCTCTGACATTCCATCTGTTCGACTCGGCAGGCGACGGATGGCTTTCACCGGCAATTTCAATCCTCGATGAGCGTGGCATGGTGCAGCATCGCATCGGCCTTGACGAAGGCTATGAAAGCATTGTGACGGTCGACATCCCGGTCGACTGCTACCTGACGCTCAACTGGAACTATTGCAACGTAGGCTACGAAGACAACGATGCGCAATGCTCGTTTGAGGTTTACAACTATAAAGGTGAGATGATTTACGAGCAGACTACCAAGCCTGAAGTCGGCGAGTTGCTTAGTTTTTACAGCGGTTATAACTATTTTGTGGAGCCGATTTTCATCTCCGAAGATGATTATGTCTCGGTGACGGTTTTCGATGTGCTTGGCAGGCCTGTTTACGATGGTCATGTCGATTTATTTGACGTAAATACGCTGAAAAATGGTGTTTTTCTTCTGAAATATACCACATCCGAAGGACGATTCACGACGATAAAAATCAAGAGATGAAAATTTTGAGATAATCGTTATTTATCCGAAAAATTGTCGTAATTTTGCACTTCAAAAGTCTCTGGATTTTTTTGAATTTTAAATTTTAAATATAGGAATTATGGAATTACCATTTGCAGAAGCGTGGAAAATCAAGATGGTTGAACCTATCAAGAAATCCACTCGTGAACAACGTGAAAAGTGGCTCGAAGAAGCCCACAACAACATCTTCATGCTGAAGAGCGACTACGTATATATCGACCTCCTGACTGACTCTGGCACAGGTGCCATGAGCGACCGTCAATGGAGCGCCATGATGATGGGCGACGAGAGCTACGGCGGCGCTCGCAGCTTCTATCACATGAAAGACACCATCACCGAACTCACCGGTTTTGAATATGTCATCCCAACCCACCAAGGCCGCGCCGCCGAGAACGTGCTGTTCAGCTACCTCGTGAAGCCAGGCCAGATCATCCCAGGCAACGCTCACTTCGACACTACCAAGGGTCATATCGAGAGCCGTAAGGCATTCGCTATCGACGTCACAGTGCGTGAAGCTTACGACACACAGCTCGAAGCTCCTTTCAAAGGTAATGTCGACCTCGAAAAACTCGAGAAGA
The DNA here is from genome assembly GCA_001603665.1 of Bacteroidales bacterium Bact_22. GTDB lineage: Bacteria > Bacteroidota > Bacteroidia > Bacteroidales > F082 > Limimorpha. The sequence goes on along the minus strand of LUZN01000050.1, from coordinate 15,917 downwards.
TTTTGAAAGAGAACAAAGGCAACGTCCCGTTCTTCGTCTTGACAGTGACAAACAACACCGTCGGTGGACAGCCTGTTTCAATGCAGAACATCCGCGAGACATGCGCACTCTGTCATAAATATGGCGTGCCGGTCAACATCGACAGCGCACGTTTCATCGAGAACGCATATTTCATTAAAACACGTGAGAAAGGCTACGAAAACAAGACCCTCCGCGAGATCGTGAAGGAGATGTTCAGCTATGCCGACTCAATGACAATGTCAGCAAAGAAAGACGCTCTCGTCAATATGGGCGGCTTCATCGCAACAAATAAGAAAGACTGGTACGAAGGTGCCAAGTTGTTCTGCATCCCGTTCGAAGGCTTCCTCACCTATGGTGGTATGAATGGCCGTGATATGGACGCTCTCGCCGTCGGTTTGAAGGAAAACATCGAATTCGACATGGTTGAGACACGTATCAAACAGGTGCACTACCTCGCTCAGAAACTCGATGAATACGGCATTCCTTACCAGCGTCCTGCCGGTGGTCACGCCATCTTCGTCGATGCCGACAAAGTTTTGACCAACATCCCTAAGGAAGAGTTCCCTGCTCAGACTCTGACATGCGAGCTCTACCTCGAAGCAGGTATCCGTGCTTGCGAAATCGGTTACGTCCTCGCCGACCGTGACCCTGTCACACGTGAGAACCGTTTCGGTGGCAACGACTTCGTGCGTCTGTGCATCCCACGCCGTGTTTACACCAACAACCACATGGATGTCATCGCAGCCGCTCTGAAGAACGTCTACGACCGCCGCAACACCATCAAACGTGGTCTGGAAATCACCTGGGAAGCTGAACTGATGCGTCATTTCACCTGCCAGTTCAAACGTTTGAAATAAATGAATTTCGCATTTGTCATCGCATTGACATTTTGTATATGCACCGCCTCCACTGCGTTTAACATTGAGAAACGCAGTGGCTGGTGGCGCAACTTTTTGTTTGTCTGTGCGTTGGCGGCAGGGCAGGGGCTGATGTACTGGCTCGGTGCGCTGCTTGGCGGCACTTTCATGTACAAATTCGCGGGCTTCGCCAAGGTCATCGTCCTGGTTTTCTGTTTCATGATAGCCTTCAGGATGGTCCTGGATACTCTGAAAATCAAAAGCGGAAAGAACCTTTTCCTTATTGACAAACCAAAACAACTTGTGATCCTTTCTGTCGCATTGGGTATCAATGCTTTAATCGCCGGACTGATAGCTGACGGCGCTTTTCTGCCATTATTCGGCAAAAACACTCCTTTATACATAATCGGCCTCTCCCTCATCTGGGGATTGATCGGCATCGGAACCAAATTTTCACAAACCAAATTATTGATCAACAGCCTATTAAATATCGTCGCTGCCATATTGGTGCTCACCACAGGCATCGTGTCGATGCTGTAAACCCTTGTCATTCCGAGCCCTGAAAGGGCGAGGAACCCCCTTCTCATAGACCACGGGCAATTTTATTTTTTAAAATTTTTTACTTTCGCATCGTTTTTATTTGTAATTTTGCGGCCGCATTTAAAAAATGTAAAATGTTGATTAACAAGATATTAAACTCGACAATTCTAGCAGCGCTTATGGTTTTCGGCGTGCTGATGCCTGCGACAACATACGCCCAAAGCGACGGCTTTTTCCGCGAATCAAACGATGGATATAACAACCGTGCCGCTGAAGGTCTCTCAAATGAGACTTTCGGAACTACCGGTAGCGGTACACCAGTTCCAACCAGTATCAATATGCCACTTGGAAACGGATTGTGGATAATGTTGGCAGCAGGTGCAGGCTACGCGGTGTCACGTCGTCGCCGTTCACGTAGGAATACAACGCATGTTTCCAAAAGCACGATGTTTCTTTTGGCATTAACGATGATTGTCAGCCTTACTCAGTGTAAAAAGAAAATCGATACAATATCAAGCGTCGACGCTGCCGATGTTTTTGTCACATTGGATCTTGGGAACAGCTCAAAATACAGTATTGTTTTTGGAGAAGGAACGGCTGTGGTAAACTACACCCAGGGCGACAAGATTCATGTGGGATGCGACGGCAAATATGTCGGAACCTTGATACACGACGGCACATATTTCAGCGGAAATATAGCAAATCCTAAAGAAGGCGAGTATCTGTATTTCTATTTTGTAAGCGGACTTCTCGATGGGACTGAGATGTCGTCGGCGACAACAACTTACAATGTGAGCATCAGCGACCAAAGAGCACAACTTCCTATCCTTTCATGCGGAGTATCCACTGAGCCATATGCAGAAGGTAAAACTTCCTACACCAGTGTTTTGCACAACAAGGTTGCTTTGGCAAAGTTTACGGTAGATGAATCCTTTAAATCCGAAGAAATTACTATATTTAACAATCTAACAGAGGCTACGATTGATTTCACCAATCACACGATTACTCCAACCGGCAAGAAATATTTTATAAAACTCTACAATCCATCAGAAGAAGCAAGCACAGAGAGGTGGAGCATTCTTATGCCACAGGAATATACAAGTGGTACTAAAAAATTGGCAAAGGCTGGTGAAAATTTTTGTTCATATGTCTTGTGGGGAGGAATGCTTAGCCTTCAAGCAAATGGTTTTTATAGCGGAAATGTGTATAATTATAGTAGTGTCCACGGATTTACAGTGAGTAGCAGTGGTAATGCAGTAATGGTTTCATCAGGCAATTTACAATACAATCCGTCGGGTAATGATTGGCGTGTTGCGCCGAATCAATGGGATTGTTTAGGCATGGCTAATGCCAATATCGCTCCTGATTATACAGGATATATCGACTTGTTTGGATGGGGCGCGTGGGGCGTTGGAAATAATCCGACCAATTCATCAACAAGTAGTGGCGCTTACAACTGGACTAACGATATTAACGAAAGCGTTATGATTGATGGTTATAAAGGTTGGCGTACGCCGACAAAAGACGAATGGGATTTTATGTTGAATATAAGGGATGTCGCTGACAATAAGCGATATATAAAGACTACCTGTCATGGTGTATTGGGTTTATTGGTATTCCCTGATGTTTTTGAAATTGTCCTATGGAGTGTTCAACAGGCTTTTGCTACGGCACCTGATAACGTATATAATAGACAAGATGTTGTATACACTTATGTGTATTCTGGATTGACGCATGACCAGATTGTAGATTATTTATTGGGTTACGGAGCAGTGTTTTTGCCTGCTGCCGGCTCGCGTACAGGTACAAGCGTTCAATATACGAGTGATGTAAGTCAAATGGCTGGTTATTATTGGTCATCAACCCCAAATGAAGCTAATAATTCGGGAAATATGTGGTTTGGCTATAATAATGGCAATATAGGTGATGCCGAACGTTGCAAAGGTTATTCAGTTCGTCTTGTTCAATAGTTATTTTTTTGTATATTTGTAATCTGAAATAATTTCATTTTTAAAACAATAAACTATTGACAATGAAGAATTTATATCTTATATTAGCTCTGATAATCGCGGCGGTGACCTTGCAAGCTCAGCCTCAAGGATATTACAACGGCACCGAAGGCCTCACCGGAAACGCCCTGAAAACGGCTCTGCATAACATTATCAAAAACGACGACCATGCGTCGTATAGCGGCTTGTGGAGCGCATATTATCAGACCGACAAACGGCCAGGTACCAATTATGTCTGGGATATCTATTCCGATGTGCCAAACGGAACGCCTCCATACCAATTCGTTTTAGGCACCGACCAATGCGGAAGCTACAGCGGCGAAGGCGACTGCTACAACCGCGAGCATCTCTGGGCTCAGTCATGGACCAACAACGACAGTGATGAAAAAACCGACTTGCACCATGTTTATCCTACCGACGGATATGTCAACAACCGCCGTGGAAACTATGCTTTCGGCGAGGTCAGCAATGCTTCATGGTTTTCGCAAAATGGCGGAAAACTTGGCGGCAACACGGTTTCAGGTTATAACGGCACGGTGTTTGAGCCTATCGACGAATATAAAGGCGACATCGCCCGCGCTCTCATGTACGTCAGCGTGCGCTACTACCAGGAAGACGGCAGCTGGAGTACGTCCGACATGACCAACAAATCGGTCATCAAAGACTGGGCGATGACGATGCTGCTGCGCTGGCACGAGGAAGATCCCGTCTCCGTAAAGGAGATCAACCGTAACAACGCAGTTTACAATATCCAGAATAACCGCAACCCATTTGTCGACGACCCGGAATTTGCAGCAAGAATCTGGGATCCGCATTGGGGCATAAACGAAAACGAATACACAGTGTCGGTCAGCGTGTGGCCGAACCCGGCTACATCGACAGTCAACATTGCAGGTGAGAACCTCGAGGCGGTGTATATGTACAACGCTGTAGGTCAACTGGTTATGATGCTGAATATTCAAGACGAGGAGCAGTCGTCAATCGATGTGAGCAGCCTCAACAGCGGCATATATTTCATGAATGTGGTGTCGCAAAACGGCGGCTCAATACTTAAAAAAGTTGTTGTGCAATAATGTTTTATCTTAAAAAAATATTCCATTTCGAGGCGGCACACGCCCTCAACGGCTACGATGGCAAATGTCGTAACATCCACGGCCATTCCTACGAGCTGCGCGTCACGGTGAAAGGTATGCCTCTCGATGAACCAGGCAACCCGAAAAACGGCATGGTGATTGACTTTCACGACCTTAAATCCATTGTTAATCAAGAAGTTGTGGAAAAACTCGACCATTCGTTCATCATTGGCAATAACATGCCGAAAGATTTCGTCGAAATAACAAAGCAAAACTTCGACAAGGTGGTCGAGCTGCCATATCAGCCTACAACCGAGAACATGCTGGCCGATTTTGCTCAAAGAATCAAGAGTCGCCTGCCGCAATACGTAGAGCTTTATAGCGTTACGCTTCAGGAGACACGCGACAACATCGCTGAATGGAGAGAGGAATAAGATGATTTCAATTCAAAATCTGAGCATACATTTCACTGGTCAGGACCTCTTCACCGACATCAATTTCCTTATCCGCGAGAAGGACCGCATCGGTCTGGTGGGTAAGAACGGCGCGGGAAAGACCACCCTCATCCGTATCATCGCCGGCCTTGAACAGCCATCACACGGCGGCGTGGTGATGTCGGATGATGTCACTATCGGCTACCTTCCGCAGGAGAAGAACATCCATTCGACCAAGACCGTCCTCGAGGAGACGATGACGGCCTTCGAGGAGTATCATCAGATTGAGAAAAAATTGGCGCAGTTGCAGGATGAGCTGTCGCAACGCACTGATTATGAAAGCGATAGCTATCAGAAGCTTTGCGAGAGGATGAGCGCACTCAACGAGCGTATGACTCTCATCGGAGGTCATTCGGCCGAAGGTGAGGCGGAGCAGATACTTGTGGGTTTGGGCTTCGACCATGAAGACATGGGGCGCGAGATGAACGAGTTCAGCAACGGCTGGCAGATGCGCGTCGAGTTGGCGAAGATATTGCTCCGAAAGCCGAAGCTGCTGCTGCTCGATGAGCCGACAAACCACCTCGACATCGAGTCAATACAATGGCTCGAGGGATATCTCAAAAACTATTACGGTGCCATCCTCATGGTGTCGCACGACCGCGCATTTCTCGATCACATCACTATCAGGACTATCGAGATCTCGGGTGGAAAGATTTACGATTATAAGTGCGCTTACAGCGAATTTGTGGAGCGTCGTGAGGAGCGTATCGATATGCAGAAGGCCGCGTTCGACAACCAGCAGCGCGAGATAAAGGAGATCGAGGCGTTCATCGAGCGCTTCCGTTACAAGGCCACCAAGGCGAAGCAGGTGCAGTCGAGGGTGAAACAGCTCGAGAAGATGGAAGTGGTTGAGATTGACGACCGTGACAAGTCGGTGATGCACTTCAAGTTCCCGCCTGCGCCGCATTCAGGCAAGGTGACGCTGGAGCTGAGTCATGTGTCGAAGTCGTATAGTGAGAAAAATGTGCTCAACGACATCAATTTGCTTATCCCGAGAGGCGAGAAGATAGCTTTCGTGGGCCGTAACGGCGAAGGAAAGTCCACGCTGGCGAAGATCATATGCGGTGTGCTCGACCATACCGGCGAGGTGAAGCTCGGTCATGAGGTGAAGATAGGCTATTACGCTCAGAATCAACAGGATATGCTCGATCCGGAGAAGACGGTGTTCGAGACTCTCGATGACGTGGCTACCGGTGACATGCGCGTGAAGGTGAAATCGCTGCTTGGAGCGTTTCTTTTCAGTGGCGAGACGATAGATAAAAAGGTTAAGGTTCTTTCGGGAGGTGAAAAAGCTCGTCTTTCATTGGCAAAAATGCTGCTTTTCCCAACCAATCTGCTGGTTCTAGACGAGCCGACGAACCATCTGGATATGCTGTCGAAAGATATTCTTAAGTCGGCGTTACTTCAGTTCGACGGCACCCTCATTGTGGTCTCCCACGACCGTGACTTCCTCCAAGGCCTTACGACGAAAGTCTACGAGTTCCGTAAGCCGCATATCAAGGAATATATCGGCGATATATATGATTTTCTTGAAGAAAAACGACTCAAAGAACTCGATGATTTGAATAAAAAACAGAAGGTTCAGCAGGAAGCAAAGCCTGTTGTCTCGCAAAACAAGATCGATTATGAGGCAAAGAAAGTCGAAGAACGCGAAAAACGCCGTCTGGAAAAGGAAATCAAGAAACTTGAGGAGCAAATTGACGCTCTCGAGAAGGAACTCGCTGGTTTAGATGAGATTATGGCGAATCCAACCGACCATCCCGACGTCAAAGTCGACGACAATTTCTACTGGAATTATGGTAAAAAGAAAGAAGAATTGCAGTATCTTATCGATAAATGGGGCGAATTAGCTATTTAATTTGTTTTCTACAGGAATCGCATAAATCCCAAGCAAAATCTCAGTAAACCTCGGCTCTGCCTCATTTCCGAGCTCTTCATAAAGCTTCGAGAATATCTTATCGCAGTAAGCTTTAAACACATCTTTGTCTTCCTGAGTATAATACTTCTTAAACGTGGAAGTTCCTGATAGCCAATCACTTGCGATGTAGTTATTCGGATACAGCCGATAGTTTTCGTAGATTCGTTTGTCGATCATAGCCGCGACGGCGGGCACAATCTCATGTTTGTCGGCTCCCTCAAACGGCTTTAGGTCCTCGTAAGTGATTGTCGGACAAATAGCTATGTTCATCGTTCCTTTCTTCTTCCTGAGTCCCGAAACGATGCTGTCCATATCTTCCATAGGCTTCTTCACATACACGCCGTCGCGCTCCTTGAGGTAGCTCTCGCGTGCCTTCATCATGGCGCAAGGCTCGTATTCGTACGACGTGGCGATAGGGGTGATGTTCAACTCAGCGAGGTTTGGCACCAGATTTTGCCTGTCGCCCGACATCGAAAACATGCTGATCAGTCCGTGGTCGGTCTTGTCGTTGCCGTCTTTCGTACGGCCGTTGCGCTGCGCAATCCAAACGGACTTGTTTTCACGGATGAGATATCTGATGTAATCGGAAAGGTGCTGCGAATTCTGAGCCAACTCCCTGACGTTCTGCGATCTGATGACTTTAAACATCTTGTTTGTCTTGCCGAAAACATCGATGGTTTTATTCAGTATGAGATTGTCGCCAAAGGCGATGTTACAGGTCTGAAGCCCGTTGTCGAGCATATACATCTGCAGGATAAACGCGTCGAGGGTGATGTCGCGGTGATTTCCCGTGAAAAGATATGCTTTTTTCTTGTCGAGAAGGTTAAATCCTTGAGTGTCAACGCCTTTCATTGAGGTGGTGACTATGAGTCTCACAAAACGCGTCATCATGATGCGCTGAAACTCCTCGGTGGTCTTGATGCTTCTCAGCAACTCCTTGACTTCGTCGTCCGACTTGCCGGGAAGCACCAATCTTGCCAACGAGAGCGATGTCTCGTCGTTGATGAAGTATTCCATTGCTGCCGGGATCTCTTCATCGATGTAGGATCTGATATCTTCGAACTGCTCTGGTATCATCTCAGTTTATTCAACAATGAGGAATGGCATCAAAGCCTGAACGCCATCGAGCTTCGACATGTTCTCGACAGTCTCGATATATGTGTAGTTTTTGCCTAACTTCTTCTTTAACAATGCTTTAGTGTAAGGTTCCTGAACGCTGCCACTGAGCAACATCTCCATCATATCCTTTTGTTTCGGATAGTCTTTGAGAGAATAATCTGTCAGGTTGGCCTTTTCAGCGGCATAGGCGATGGCTTTGTCGAGACCGCCAAGCTCATCGACGAGGCCAATCTCAATGGCGTCGGCGCCAGCCCACACTCTGCCTTGTCCGATGCTGTCGACATAGCTCTGGCGCAGTCCGCGGGTGCGGGCCACCAATGCGGTGAAGTCGTTGTAGGTGTTACCCACGTATTTCTGCATCAGCTCTTTCTGGTAGTCGGTAAGAGGCTCGGTCAAGCTGCCGAAGTCGGCATTTTTGTTGGTCTTCACCACGTCGAATGTCAACCCCACTGTCTCGTTGAGGAACTTCTTGGCATTCGGGATGGTGCCGAAAACGCCGATAGAGCCAGTCAAAGTCGTCGGGTCGGCGAAGATGTAGTCGCCTTCCGTCGAGATCCAGTAACCGCCCGATGCTGCGTAGCTTCCCATTGAGATGATGAATGGCTTCTCGGCTTTTGCCAGCTCGACTTCTCTGCGGATGACTTCCGATGCCAAGGCGCTGCCGCCGGGAGAGTTCACACGCATGACGATGGCTTTCACCTTCTTGTTTTCGCGTGCCTCGCGGATGGCTTTTGACAATGTCGTTGAGCCTATGGTTGAGTCGTCGCCTTCACCGTCTTGAATCTGTCCGTTAGCATAGATGACGGCAATCTTATCGGCCTTCGCCTTCGGCTCAGGCCGTGCGCTGGCGTACTGTGAGTTAGTCAACACGTTGATTTTCTTAGCTTTATCGATGCCAGCAAGATCTTTTATGCGGGCGATGATCTCATCTCTGTAGGCCAGTCCGTCGACGAAGCCTTCTTCGAGTGCGATCTTGGCGTCGAATGTAAGAGCAAGTTCATCGGCCAGTTGGTTGATTTTCACAGGGCTGATGCCTCTCGACGCGCTGATGTCGTCGACAATCTTGTTCCACATGGTGTTAAGCAGCTTGGTCATCTGCTCGCGATTGGCGTCACTCATCTTGTCGAGGAAATAAGGCTCAACAGCGCTCTTGAATCTGTTGTTCGGGCCGCGTATGATCTGAATCTCGATGTCGAGTTTATCTAACAGACGTTTGTAAAACATTATCTGCGATGCCATTCCGTGGATGTCGAGCATGCCGTCAGGGTTGAGATAAATCTCATTGCCTGCTGTGGCAAGGTAATAGGCGCCTTGCGACAACGACTCTCCATAGGTGAGCACAAATTTGCCCGATTCCTTGAAGTTTGCAATATGATGACGCAGTTCCTCGATATTGGCCGTCGAAGTGTTGGTCGACGAGAGCTCGAGGAAGATTCCGGCGATGTTGTCGTCGTCTTTCGCCGCTTCGATATTGGCTATTATGTCGTTCAAACCTGAGTTGTCAGCGTTGCTGTTCTGCAGTCCCATCAGAGCCGCGGTGAAGTCGCCGTCGGTGGTTCTCTCAGGGATTTCGTAGTTGAGATTCATGTAGAGCACCGATTTCGGTTTTACGCTGATTTTATTGCTGGAGCCTGAGCCCACCATGCAGATCAGCACAATCATCAAAACTATAAGCATCAATGCCGATCCTAGGCATGAGGCAAACATAAATTTAAAGAACTGTTTCATTGTTTAAAATTTTTTTCAAAGATACAATTTCTTTCATTATATTTGCATGTTGTAAGGCAAAATTTTTTTCATGGCTTTGGAATCGGTTTTCGTTTTGTTGGGCTCGAATCTAGGCGATCGTGAACTTCTTGTAAATCAGGCAAGTAAGATGATAGGTGAGAGGTGTGGAAAGATTGTCGCCAAGTCGCGTCTCTACGAATCGGAGCCGTGGGGTTTCAAGTCGGAGCATTGGTTCTTGAATCAGGTTGTGAAGGTTGAAACGGCCTTTTCGCCCGATGCGTTGATGGGGGTGTTGTTGGAGATTGAGAAGGAGCTGGGCCGTGATCGCAGCGTACCGCACGAGGGTTATGTGTCGCGTCCGATGGATCTGGATATCCTTTATTTTGGTAATGAAATAATAATTGATACTCAGATGGTTAATGCGCCGCATCCGCATCTACATGAGCGTAGGTTCACATTGTTGCCGCTCTGCGATATCGCTCCGGATTATGTGCATCCGGTCATGAAAAAGACAAACCTTCAGCTTCTTGACGAATGTCAAGATGCCGGGAAAGTGAATATATATTAATAGGTGTTATGAGATATAATTTCGTGGCGATTGAAGGTACGATGGGCGCTGGTAAGACGACGCTCTCGACGAAGATTTCTCAGGATTTCAACGGAAAATTGATTCTTGAGGAATTTGAGCCTGACAAGAACCCGTTCCTTGCCAAATTTTACGAGAATCCCGACAAATATGCCTTTCAGGTTGAGATGACCTTCCTCGCGTTGCGTTTTCAGCAGCTGAAGGATAAGCTGGGCAACCTCGACCTCTTCCACGATTTTATCATCTCCGATTATTATGTAGCCAAGTCACTGATTTTCTCTCGCGAGAATCTTCAACCCGACGAATACGACCTGTTTTCAAGGTTTTTCAATATCATCTTTTCGAATATCCCGAAGCCTGAGCTGATGGTGTATCTTTATCTCGATGTGGAGCATCTGCAGTTTAATATCCGCAAGCGCGGCCGCGATTACGAGCAGAAGATCGACGATTCGTATCTCGAGCATCTGCAGCAGGGTTATTTCGATTTCATCAAACAGCAGAACGATATGCGTATCTTGATTTTGGATACTAATAACATCGATTTTGTTGCAAACAGGAAAGACTACGAAAAGGTGGTGGACGCCATCAATCAGCCTTACGACGTTGGAATCCACCGCTTGGTATTGTGATAAATAAAAAAGCCTCCGAAATCTCGGAGGCTTTTTGTTTTTCAAGTCAAGCTTTTCTTACTTGTTGATGTAAACTCTCGTCACTCTGAGTGAGTTGAGGATCTCTTCAAGTTCCGGATACTTGGTTCTCATCTCGTTCAAAGTAGCTGTTGGATCTTCTGAATCTTTAAGCTGCTTTGCGATCTTGTCCTTAGCCTGGATGTTTGATGCTGCGAGGGCTTTGTAGAAGCCGTCCCAGTCTGAACCCATGCCTTTTGACTCGAATGTGATGCCTTCTGCGTTGTCACCGAGGTTCTTCTCGATGTACTCGGCTGTTGCCTTTGCGCGGTCTTCTGAAAGCTTCTGATTCTGATCGTCGTTACCCTCTGGTGAAGCATAACCGACAGTCTTAATCTTGTTGACGTCTCTACCGTTCTCGATGTCTTCGCTGACTTTCTTCACTTCGTCCTTGTTGGCCTGAGTGTCTTTCACTTCAGCTTTTCCGACTTTGAATGAGAGGTGAATGTCTTTCTCTTCCCAGTTCTTCTCCATTGACTCGGCGTCGTCGGCTTTCTCCTCTTCTGGAGCAGCGGCTTCCTGTGCAGGAGCTGGCTGGTAGTTCTTCATAGCCTCTTCAACTGCGTCTTTAGCTGCCTTTTCGATAGCGTCTTTGCAAACGTCGCAGTTGTACTCTTCAGCTTCTGGGCATTCTGGGCAATCCGGGCAAGGTTTAATTTCCTTACGGCCGAACTTATAAGCGAGTGAGAGGTTAGCATAACCGTAGTAGTCGCTGTGTTTGCCGTGAATCCAGTTATCCAAACCTTCAGTGTCTGTCTTCACTGCAACAAAGTCGAGGCCGAGGTCGAATCTCTGTGAAATTGCATAACCGACCTTAAGACCGAAGTTGTTGGTGTAAACAGCTTTTCTGCCACCGAAACCGTGACCTTCGACAGCACCGTCCTCATCGTAACCGTTCTTAATGACGTTGCCGTTAATTGTAGATTTTGTTCTGTGCATGATGGCACCTAATCCAAAGTGTGGCATGACGCTCCAACGGCGATCAGGATCGAATCCGAAGAGTTGGAGAACGTTATAACCAACATTGAAGTTGCCTTGGAACAAGTTGCACTCGTCGATTGTCATCCAATCGCCATTCTTACCCTTCAGGTTAACATAACCGAGGTCAACATAGAATGACAATGCGTTCTTGACTGTCAAACCGCCGAAGAGACCTGCATCCCAGCTTGTCTGATCCATTACGAATGCCTCGTTATCAGCAAACATTTGTGTTGCACCACCTTCAATACCGATAAACCAGTTGTTGGAGGCTGTCTTTTCCTGACCGTAGAAGGCCATAGGGATGATTGCTAATGCGATGAAAAGCAATGATTTGAATGTAGTTTTTGTCATAATTATTAATTTTTTGAACTATTTATATTCCTCTTTTCAATTCAAGCTACAAAAATACAGTTTTTTTTAATTGAAAAATCAAAAAAAAATAAAAAAATAAAAAATTGTTTAAAACAATGATAATCAATCAGTTAAGATATTATTTCAAGACGTTTTTCAGGTCTTCGAAGAGATGAAACATCACAATTCCTGCGCTAACCGACACATTTAGAGAGTGTTTTGTGCCTTTTTGAGGTATCTCAACGGCCTGCTCGCAATAGTTCAAAACCGCGTCGTCGACTCCATCCACTTCATTACCAAATATATACGCCGACTTCTCCGGAGTGTTGAACTCGTCGAGCATGATGCTGCCTTCGACCTGCTCGACAGCAAAAATGCGATATCCCATATCTTTAAGGTGCTCGCAGGCCTCGGCCGTCGTTGCGAAATACTGCCAAGCCACACTATCGTCGGCTCCCAGCGCTGTTTTGTGAATCTCGCGATGAGGCGGACGGGCTGTGATGCCGCAGAGATAGATGGTTTCGATGCGGAAAGCGTCGGCTGTGCGGAAAAACGAGCCCACGTTCTCCATCGAACGGATGTTGTCGAGCACGATTATCACTGGTAATTTTGTAACACTGTGATAATCAGCGACATTCAAGCGATTCAGCTCCGGCATTGTCAGTTTTCGCATAGGTGAAAAATTTTTGCAAAAATATGAAAATTTTTGGTGAAGTTTCAGGAAAAAAGTGTAATTTTGTGCATTATTAGCATCAGTATCTCATTTTTTATTTTCACTGAGTCATGGCAAATCCTAACGATACACCATTAATGCGGCAGTATTATGCATTCAAGGCGAAATACCCTGAAGCGATGCTGTTGTACCGCGTGGGCGATTTTTATGAGACGTACGGGGATGACGCGGCAAAGGCGGCCGATATTTTGGGTATTGTTCTGACGAAGCGTTCAAGTGCTACGGCGCAGAGCGTTGAGTTGGCGGGTTTTCCGCATCATGCGCTCGACACATATCTGCCGAAACTGGTGCGTGCAGGCTTGAAAGTCGCTGTGTGTGAACAACTTGAGGATCCGAAGACGGCTAAAGGCATAGTGAAACGCGGCGTGGTTGAGTTGGTTACGCCTGGTATCACTTACAACGACAATGTTTTAGATCAGAAGGAGAATAACTTCCTTGCTTCGGTGCATCTCGAGAAAAATGAGAGTGGAATAGCATTTTTGGACGTATCTACGGGTGAATTTTATCTCACTCAAGGCAATAATGAATATATCGACAAGCTTCTGCAGAGTTTCAACCCTTCGGAAGTGCTTTGTCAGCGTAATAAAAGGCGTGATTTTATTGAGGCTTTCAGCGATAAATACTTTTTGACGGTTTTCGACGATTGGGTGTTTACCGACGATTATGCCAACGATATTCTGACGCGTCATTTCAACACCGCTTCGCTGAAAGGCTTCGGTGTCGACGATTTTCCGAAAGGCATAGTGGCTGCTGGCGCTGCGATACATTATCTGCATGAAACACAGCACGATAAGATCGACTATATCACCTCGCTTTCGCGAATCGATCAAGGGCAGTTTGTGTGGCTCGACAAGTTCACAATCAGAAATCTGGAATTGCTGAATACCCCAAATCCTAACGCGAAGACGCTTATCGATGTCATCGACAAGACAGTGTCGCCTATGGGTTCGCGACTGCTGCGCCGTTGGATCTCGCTTCCGCTGAAAAACAAAGAGCAGATTCAGGCGAGATACGATGTTGTCGATTATTTTTATAAAAACAGAGATGTCATCGCCAAATTCCAGGATGCTATCCGTCAAGTAGGTGATCTCGAACGACTAATCTCCAAAGTGTCGCTCGCTCGGGTAAACCCTCGCGAGCTCCTTCAGGTCTCGTATGCCCTCGAGCAAATCGAAGTGATCCGCGACCTTTGCAAGGATAGCGACAATGCCTCGATGAAAGCCTTTGCTGAGCAGTTAAATCCTTGTGAATCAATAAGAAATAGAATTAAAAAAGAGATTCGTCAGGATGCGCCGGCAGTGACCTCGAAAGGCAATTTTATTGCGGAAGGCGTCAACGAAGAACTCGACGATTTGCGCAACTTGTCGCGCTCTGGCAAAGATTACCTTATTAATATCCAAAAACGCGAGGCAGAACTGACGGGAATTTCATCGCTGAAGATTGGATATAACAACGTTTTCGGATATTATCTCGAGGTGACAAACACCCACAAAGACAAGGTCCCGGCCGAGTGGATCCGCAAGCAAACACTGGCCAATGCGGAGCGTTACATCACTGAGGAGCTGAAGGAATACGAGCAGAAGATACTTGGCGCTGAAGAGAAGATTCAAGTCATCGAAGAGCGCGTTTATGCCGAGCTCGTGAACGCCACGGCGGAGTTTGTGGCTCCGATTCAGCTTGACGCGGCTTTAGTTGGAAAGATCGACTGTCTGGTCAACTTCGGATACATCGCGTTGAACAATAATTACGTGATGCCGACCGTCGACGAGTCGTACGTTATTGATATTAAAGAAGGTAGGCATCCCGTTATCGAGCAGATGATGCCGGTGGGCGAGGAGTATATCTCCAACGACGTATACCTCGACCGTGAGAAGCAGCAAATCATGATTATCACGGGCCCGAACATGTCGGGTAAGTCGGCGTTGCTGCGTCAGACTGCGCTCATAGTTCTGATGGCGCAGATTGGCTCTTTCGTGCCTGCGTCAGCCGCGCGCATCGGCCTTGTTGATAAGATATTCACCCGTGTGGGAGCAAGCGACAATATATCTTCCGGCGAGTCCACGTTCATGGTGGAGATGAACGAGACGGCCTCTATTTTGAACAACGTCTCGAACCGCAGTCTTATTTTGCTCGACGAGATTGGCCGAGGCACCAGTACTTACGACGGCATCAGCATTGCGTGGGCGATAACCGAGTACCTACACGAGCACCCGACGATGCGCGCGAAGGTGATGTTTGCCACTCATTATCATGAACTTAACGAGATGGAAGCCTCGTTCAGCAGAATCAAAAACTACCATGTGTCGGTGAAGGAAGTCGGCAACAAGGTGGTGTTTTTGAGAAAGCTTAAGAAGGGAGGAAGCGCCCATAGCTTCGGTATCCACGTGGCCGCCATGGCAGGAATGCCGCGCAAAGTCATCGACAGGGCCGATGCGTTGCTTTCGATGCTTGAAAAATCGCATTCTCACGACAACCTCGACGAGGCCATCAAGGAGAGTAAGCAGATGGATAACATGCAGCTCAGCTTTATCCAGCTCGACGACCCGCTTTTGCTGCAAATCAAAGACGATATCCTCAACATAAACATCGACACTTTGACTCCTGTTGAAGCACTGATGAAGCTCAACGAAATCAAAAAAATGTTGAAGAATTATTAATAATCAGTCACCATTCCTTGGCTGGTCACCTTTCTTCGAAAGCTGAAGGCCTGCGAAATTGGTGACTAATTATCCAATTATAAGGTTTTTGATTATCAATTTTGAAGGCCTTCGGCTCCCGAATGGGAGACGACCAGCCGAAAAATGATAACCAAAAATATTGA
>LUZN01000049.1 GCA_001603665.1 Bacteroidales bacterium Bact_22 | reverse complement strand
TTTCTAAGGTGTTGTAAATCAATATGTTATATTTTTAAAGGTCAAAAAAGGCATTTTTTTTGTCATTCGTTTGAAAAAAAGACTTACCTTTGCAGAAGTTTTTCTTTAGAGCAGAAAAAGATTTATTAATTAAAAATTATTGAAAATGTCAGAAATTAAAGAGAAAGTTGTATCAATCATCGTTGATAAATTAGGTGTTGATCCATCAGAAGTTGTTGAAACAGCAAACTTTACACAAGATTTAGGTGCCGACTCTCTTGACACTGTTGAATTGATTCTTGATTTCGAAAAAGAATTCGGCGTATCAATTCCTGACGATCAGACAGAGAATATCCAGACTGTTGGCGACGCTATCAAATATATCGAAGAACATATTGCTTAACTTATGGAGTTAAAGCGTGTAGTCATAACCGGCTTAGGAGCTATCACGCCGATCGGCAAAAACGTCCCGGAATACTGGGACAGCCTTTTAAAAGGTGTCAGCGGCGCTGGTATGATTACACATTTCGACGCAGAGAAATTCAAGTCACGCATAGCCTGCGAGATCAAGGATTTCGACCCGTTCCAATACTTCGATAGAAAAGAAGCACGCAAGCTTGACAAAGTCGAACAGTACGCCATGATTTCGGCGGACGAAGCGATTAAGGATTCAGGCATCACAAGCGATAACACTGACTTCACCGAAGTCGGTGTTATCTTTGCATCTGGCATAGGCGGAATCGAGAGTCTTTCGCTCGAAACCATCGATTTCGCAAGGGGTGACGGCACTCCGCGTGTGAGTCCTTTCACCATTCCGAAGCTACTTCCCGACCTCTCAGCAGGTAATATCTCAATAAAATACGGTTTTCAAGGTCCGAACTACTGCACCGTCTCGGCATGTGCTTCGTCGGCCAACGCTATCGTCAACGCCTTCCGTTACATCCACTACGGTCGTAACGAGGTGATGATAGCCGGCGGCGCCGAAGCTCCTATCTGTGCCATCAGCGTGGCAGGCTTCGAGGCCATGAAAGCGCTCTCGACCCGTAACGACGACCCTAAGACGGCCTCGCGTCCCTTCGACGCCGACCGCGATGGCTTCGTGATGGGTGAGGGTGGAGGCTGCCTCGTGCTCGAGGAACTCAACCACGCCCTCAAACGCGGCGCCAAGATCTACGGCGAGATCGTGGGCTGCGGAGAGTCGGCCGACGCTCATCATATCACCGCGCCGCACCCCGAAGGACAGGGCGCCGCGTTGAGTATGCGTCGCGCTTTGAAAGAAGCAAACATAACCCCTGACGTCATCGACCATATCAACACTCACGGAACATCAACGCCGGCAGGCGATATCCCGGAGATAATCGGAATATTGAACGTGTTCGGCGAGCATACCTACGACATGTCGATAAACTCAGGAAAATCGATGACAGGCCACCTCCTCGGAGGCGCAGGCGCCATCGAGGCAATATCAGCAGTGCTGGCTTGCCAAAACGACATAGTACCACCAACCATAAACCATTTCACCGACGACCCGAACATCGATCCTAAGATCGATTTCACCTTCTGGAAACCTAAGAAGAGAACCGTCAACTACGCCATCAGCAACGCCTTTGGCTTCGGCGGGCACAACTCAAGTGTCATCTTCAAGAAATTCTAACCATGTTCAGTCTTTTTCGCTATCACAACAAAGCCGAAAAAGATTTGGCTCGCTACATAAATAATGTTTTCGGATTTTATCCGCACAACATAGCGCTTTATCAGCTCGCTTTTACTCATAAGTCGGTGAGTACCAGAAAGTTAAGCGGCATCACTGTCAACAACGAGCGACTGGAATATCTGGGCGACGCAGTGCTCAGTTCCATCGTGGCGCAGTATCTTTTCAAGAAATTTCCGACCAAACAGGAGGGCTTCCTCACCGAGATGCGCTCGAAGATAGTGAGCCGCGCCTCGTTGAACAAACTCTCGATGAAGCTGGGCTTCGACAACATGGTGATGTACGCCAAGTCGCACGACCGCCACTCACAGTTCCGCTCGATAGGTGGCAACGCCTTCGAGGCTTTCACGGGCGCTCTTTTCCTCGACAGAGGCTATAATTTCACCTATAAAATCATCGTCGACCACATCATACTGATGCATCTCGACATCGACGACATCGAGAAAAACGACGTCAACTACAAGAGCAAACTTCTCGAATGGTCGCAGAAAGAGAAACATCACGTCGAGTTTAAGCACGTCGGCACTCAAGGCGATGGCTTCGACAAACTTTACGTGATTCAGATCCTCGTCGATGACAAAGAATACGGAAAAGCCGTCGATTATTCGATAAAAGGAGCCGAGCAACTGGCAGCTGAGAAGACCTGGCATCAGATGGAAGAAGAGTCGCAAGACACTGAAAAACAATAGGTTATGGTAAAGAAAAAGAAAAAAATCGTCGTCGAGCCCTTCGATGACATAAAAATCGTAGGCATCTGCACCCATCTCGAGGATTACAAACTCGCGTGGCACATCAATAAGTTGTTGAATATCAATCTAGTAAAGTATTCCGATATCGTCAACGAAGATGGCCTGGAGTTCTCTTTTTACCTCTACGACGGCGGTGAAAACTGCAACACTTTCAACCTTGTCGAGATTGTGAATTCAGAAGGCCGCTGGGTTAATTTCACGCCACAAACCGATTATCTCATCGTGATCCGTAATTTCATCAACGACGAAAACCTCGCCGATTTGCTCAATAAAATCAAGCATATCGAAGGTGTTCAGTTTGCCTATCTCGTTGATTTGGACATGAATAGCAAAATCGATGCCCTACTTGAGGACATCGAAATGCATGAGATTGAAATAATTAATTCTTAATTAAGCGTTCTCGAACTGTTTCAAGAATCTTAAATCATTCTCGAAAAACATTCTCAAATCGTTGATCTGATACTTCAACATCGCAATACGTTCGATACCCATTCCGAACGCGAAACCGGTATATTCTTCAGGGTCGATGTTGCAGGCCTTGAGGATGTTAGGATCGCAGATGCCGCAGCCGAGAATCTCAACCCAGCCGGTGTGTTTGCAGATGTTACAGCCCTCGCCTCCGCAGATGTTGCACGAGATATCCATCTCGGCCGAAGTCTCGGTAAACGGGAAATATGACGGGCGGAAACGCACTTTTGTGCCTTCGCCGAAGTATTCCTGCACGAAATGATACAAAGTCTGCTTCAGGTCGGCAAACGACACGTTTTTGTCGATGTAAAGTCCTTCAATCTGATGGAAGATACAGTGTGCGCGGGCTGAGATGGCCTCGTTACGGAACACTCTTCCAGGGGCTATGATACGGATCGGGAGCTTGCCCTGTTCCATCACGCGCACCTGCACGCTCGAGGTATGCGTACGGAGCACCACATCGGGCGATTTCGTCACGAAGAAGGTGTCCTGCATGTCTCGCGCCGGGTGATCGGGTGGGAAATTCAAGGCCGAGAACACGTGGAAGTCGTCTTCCACCTCCGGACCTTCAGCCACAACGAAGCCGAGACGTTTGAAGATGTCGTTGATCTCGTTTCTCACAATAGAAAGTGGGTGACGTGAGCCGTTCATGGCGTCGACCGGCAGACTGAGGTCGAGGTCGGTCTTACCCTCGCTCTTTGTCTCAAACTGCTTCTGTTGCTCGTCGATGATATCCTGGATGGTGTTTTTAAGCTCATTCAGGCGCATTCCCATCTCTTTACGCATCTCGGGAGCCACCTGCTTAAACTCGGTGAAAAGCTCTGTAATGGTGCCTTTTTTGCTAAGATATTGAATACGGAACTGCTCCAGCGCCTCTTTGCTGTCGGCGTGGAATGACTTCACTTCCGATAATATTTTTTCTATTTTCTCTTTCATTTCACAATTTCCATTGAGATTATTGTAACCGGCTCTACCGGGACGTCCATGTAGCCTGTCTTCACTGCAGCGATCTTATCGACAACATCGAGACCTTCAAGCACCTCGCCAAACACGGTGTAGTCGCCGTCGAGATGTGGTGTGCCGCCTATCGACTGGTAGGTCTGACGCTGTTTTGCACTGAACACCTTGCCGTAACGGCTCTCAAACATATTGAGTTCAGTCTCATTCCAGACTTTTCCTTGCACGATGTAGAACTGTGAGCCGCTCGACATCTTCTGAGGGTTCACCTGGTCGGCCTGACGTGCTGCTGCGAGGGCGCCTTTTTTATGAAAATGGTTCGGTTTTATCTCCGCAGGGATGCGATATCCCGGGTCGACGCTACCGTCGGCATTCTGTCCGCCCTGAATCATGAAGTTCTTGATGACGCGGTGGAACGGAGAGCCTGTAAACCATCCTTCGTTGACGAGTTTGATAAAATTGTCGCGATGCTGCGGGGTGTCGTTATAAAGCATCACCGTGATGTCGCCCTTAGTAGTCTTAATCAAGACTTTTGTCTCTTTGTCTTGTGCTTGTGCTGCCATACCTAAAAAAACGCAAAGTATTAATAATAATTTTTTCATATTTCTCAGTCATTTAAAAGTGAATAAACGATTTCCAAACGAACGCGCTTGTCGAGACTGTCGCTCTGCGGACCGTGGAACGCCCACCGGCGCGGCGAGTAAGAACCCTGGTCGGCATATATCAACAAGCCGTTGCATTCGGTGGCGTAAGCTCCGTTTTGTATAACATTCTGGATGTATTCCGTGATGCGGAACCACACCTTGCCGTCGGTGGCGTCGTAATAACCGCCGTAGTACTCTGTGCCGACGAGCTGATCAGGAAGCAGGGCGTAGGTAGTATCCGTATCGAACTTAGCTCCCGCCACGATAAGCCGCGCCGGTGGGGCGTAGTCGGCCGTGTCGGTGACAGCTCCCGAGAGTATCAGCTTTGCCTCGTTGATAGCCACATGGCCGTCGAGAGTGTCGACCCACTGCTGAAGGTTCGGGAAGTTGAGCCAAACCCTAGCTCCCGCAGCGCCTTGGATATACAATTTAGCGTTATTTACAGTATCGTTAAACGTTATCGGGTTCGGAGCAGCGTTGAAATCATGGTAATAATGATTAAACCTCGCATCCGATGAATATACTCTGAAATCATAATGAAGAGTATCGGTATCGTTATGATAATACATGCGCAGATAGGTATAGCTGTGCGTCATGTTGAAGTAACAAATCGCCGCTTCTTCATTGTTGATATCGCACTGCACATGCAGTCCTTTGAAAAACTCCTTAAACTTCGAATCCGACGACAACTCTTCTTCGTTGTCGATGAATTTCTGTCCAAGAGCCGGGTTGATCGGGATGCGCAGCACGCCTCTGTCGAGGATGGTGTCGGGCGCAGTGTGCGGCCTTGGACTGAAGTCATGGTTTGCGAGCTCCAGCTCGTCGCATTCAAGGACCATATTCGAATAATATGACGAGTCGACATACATGTCTTCAAGAACCTCATACGCTTTCACAGTCATATATCCCAAAGTATCTCCATAATAGCCGTTGTAGGTGAGATTTAAAACCATCGAGTCGACGACGGCATTGTCGCCCCAGGTCTGGCTTTCAGTAGAAAGTGAAAATTGGGTATAAAAATCGAAATTCGAGATACCGAAGATAGGATCATTGTTGTTGCCCAGGAAGGTATAGCCAAGCATCTTGGTGCTCAGTTTAGGCACGGTGAAGGTGCTGGCCACGATATCCTGTTCGTCGCTGAAAGCTACCGACACAAGACTATTGCTAGGCTGCAAATCGTTGCCGATTTTCTCAGGTTTTTTTCTGCACGATGAGAAGCCTATCAGAATTACAAGAAATATCAGTGTTAAAACACGTGTCTTTGTCATAATGCCATTATCTTATCATAAAAGTCGTTGTAAGCATCAACGTAATTTTCTTCTCCTTGGTATTCAAGGATAGGTTTTTTCAATGATCTGGCGTATTTTTCGACATCTTTGTTGATATTCGGACTTGCTATGACTATGCCGTCAGCGAAATCGAGTGCCGATTTCTGAATATTAGCATATGTTGGGTTTTTGAGCCATTTTATCTCTTTTGCGACTATGCCCGGCATCTTGAGTTTCTTGTCGTAATTCACGTTGAAAGCGCCTTTGAAATCGTCGTCATAAAGCGAATAAACAACCTTCGAATCGCTGAAGAGCGGGTTGTCTTTGAATGCGCGTTTAATGTAAAGCGGCACCAGTGAACTCATCCAGCCGTGACAGTGGATGATATCTGGCGGCCAGTTGAGCTTTCTCACCGTCTCGATGACGCCACGTGAGAAGAACACAGTGCGGTCGTCGTTATCCTCGTAGAAATCTTCGTTTTTATCAGCGATAGTGTATTTTCTTTTCGTAAACAAATCGTCATTGTCGATGAAATAAATCTGAATCCTTGCCTTCTGGATTGAAGCCACTTTGATGATCAACGGATGGTCGGTGTCGTTGATAATCATGTTCATACCCGAAAGACGAATAACCTCATGCAGCTGGTTGCGGCGTTCGTTGATGTTGCCGAAACGAGGCATGAAGATGCGGATTTCCTTCCCTTTTTCCTGAATTCCCTGCGGTAAGTATCGGCCAATCAAAGACATCGGAGTCTCTTTGAGATACGGCGTGATTTCTTGGTGGATAAATAATACCTTCATTTGTGTCGAAAATTAACTTACAAAATTAAGCAAATTTTTTCAAATATTGCAACTTTTTTTTGAAAAAATTTGATTTTCGAGTCTTTGGTACCAATTTTCGCCGAATTTTCTTATCAATGGTTCTTTTAAAAACTTATACAGCGGGATGCCTTCCTTTTCGCCGAAACGCTTCGCGGGCACGCATACGCTCCACTCGTGATACATTATATACGTGAAACCGTCTTTTTCAAGCAGTCTTATTGGGTAAAGATGGCAGCTGATAGGTTTCCAGAAGTCGATTTTGCCTTCTTTATAAGCCTTTTCGATGGCGCAGAGTGCCGTGCCGTTTTCGTGGAAATAAACAAAAGCGCACTCCTCTCCGTTGACAAGCTGCGTTGTCAAACCGCCGAAGTCGTCATAATCGTAAACGTCGTTTTCCCCAATGGCTTTGATGCCTTCCTGACGCATGTAAGGCTTAATCTTTTCAATATTTTCCTCGATGATTCCGACCTCATCGGGCTCAAGAGGCGCACCGGCGTCACCCGCCACACAGCATTCGCCCTTGCAACGCGCCAGCTGACAGCAGAAACGGGCGTTGAGGAACTCATCGGTCACTATGACATTGTCGATTATTATCATAACATTTCCGGTTTAACTCAGCTCATGTTGATAAATATCAAGAATATAATGCCTTTATTTTAAATATTCATAACACCTTTCTGGAATTGTATCTCCTTCAAGTGTTACGTGACACCCCAATGTTATATAACCGTCCATATCATATTCGTAGTAGATTTGTTGGGAATTATAAGTGCAGACGTTTTTCCATAAAGGTTTTGTCAGATAGTCGCCATGATAACAATCGCCACTACGAAGCAAATAAGGCAGTGTACTATATTGATGGTATTTATCTATAAATCCCTCATAAGTAAATGCCGGTTCCACCGAGTATAGACTATATTCTCCGACTACATTATCACCATCCCATACGAAGCGACCACCGCAATCATGCTCTTCATCAATAATACTTACAAGCTTTCCATTCAAATCATAGTTATATTGTTCTGAATTTTGGTATACAGAATTAACGTAATAGTCAATTTTAGATATTTTTTTTGAATTATCAAAATGACATATATAACTGGTAAATATCACCATCGACCAAGCAGTATCTGGAGCCGACAATGTAACTTGCATACTGTCATTACCATAGTATTCAAAGTCAAAATCTAATTGATAATAAGTATTTTGATAAGTTGATATATGGTTAATTTTTGAGTAATCTTCGTTCCATTCTATCACCTTTATAGGTTCATTCGGATAACCATAATAATACTCTTTCACTAGATACTTCTTCACCACAGGCTCTTCAGGAGTCGGTGTCACACTGTTGGAGTCAACATCCGCCTTGGTCTTATGGCATGCCGTCAATGACAGTATGGCCAAGATTAGCATAAGATAATTTCTCATGGTATTTTGATGATTAATCCATGCAAAGATACAAATAATCTTTTAAATAATAATAGTTTTAAAACCATTCTCTCAATGACTCCCATTGCCGTAAGATAACAAGCCTTAGTCATAACCCATTGAT